>CAUJJL010000031.1 GCA_963205455.1 Verrucomicrobiota bacterium | reverse complement strand
GCTTTCGCCAGCGCGATCTGGTTCGCATCGAAGCTGAGGAATTGTTTCGAGCCGACCAGCTTCGCGTGGGCGACATGGAGGATGTCGAAAGCGCGATGTCCGCCCTTGAGGGTATGGCGCTCGGAAATCGCATCCGCCTCTGCCAGGATCTCGTCGGGCGTTATGCCGCTGGGGTGCCAGCGCCCGGCAGCGCGGATGCACCACCGAATTAGGGGCACTATTATTGCCAAATGTGCGTCCAAGATGTCGATCGGCCTAGCTGGAGGGAAATGATGCCTCCAAGCGGGAAGGTCACGCTTCGTCGTGACCGGTTTGTGGTTCGGTTGGGAATGGTGAATCGCAAAGAATTGAGCGACAGATCGTGAGACGGGTGGTGACGGGAGAGAGGACCGGCGCTGGGATGCGTTGGGCGCTCCCGGGCACGACGAAGCGTGCCCCTCCCGTTTGTATGAGATGTCAAATTTCAGATCCGCGTTTGAGAGAATTTCGGTGTTGGTTAGGATGATCTGAGCCAAGGCTATCCGACGAATGCAGTAGGACCGGGTAGAACCCTGGAGGTCGGTCTCATTGGGAATGCTTTTCCTGCTAATAGCTATTCTGTAGCCGGTTATGGGACTGGAGACTATGTTGTAGCTTGCTTTTCGGCTCTTTCGGGGGAATTGAGTGTCTTGAGTTTTCGTATGCCGCACCGTATGCCTCGATTGGGTTCCGGTTCATCCATTCCTTCCACCATGAAGAACGTAGCTGTCCGTGCCTTTGCTATGATATTTGCCGCCTCCCTTGCCGTGGCTCAGTCAAAGGTCGAGACCACGACCACGACGGAGTCTTCGGCGCCCCGGGTGAAAACGCGGACGTATGTCAATGCCGCCGGGGAAACGGTCACCGAGCGCGTGACGACAACCGTGGTTCGCGAATCCGAGTCCGCTCGCAAGACCTACAGGGCCGCGATCTTCGTCACGAATCGCTCGGGAAAGGAAAATGACGCGAAGATTCCCGTACTCGAGGATTTCATCTCTTCGCAAATTGCGGATCTCGGATTCTCGGTGCTCACGCGCGAGGCGACCGTTGATTCGCTTCGCAGGTTCGATCCGGAGGTCGCGTCAAAACCCCGCCCCGCGGACAGCCTTGACGCCCAGTTGACTGAGCAATCCTCGGCGCTGCGTCTCGCGCAAAACATGGGGGTCGACTACATTGTCCAGGCTTCGATCGCCGGATTCACGAGGAAGACGAACACGATCAAGGCCTATGGCGTCGATGCGAAAAACGAGGAACTCACGCTGCGCGTGACCTACAAGATCCTTGATGCATCGGCGGGCGGCAGCCTGACGGGTGATACCGTGAGGGTTTCCTCGACCGTGCAGCAGACTGCAGCCTCGGCGAACGAACTGACGGGTGCGTTCGACGAACTTCTCGACTCTGCCGCGCAGAAAATCACCTCTGGCCTGTCTGCAAGAATTGCCGCGAACCGCATCGCGCCGGCTGCCGACAAGGCGGCGCATGTCACGATCACACTTCAACTCGAGGCGGCCGATGTGATGATTCCCGATGTGCGCCTCGGGGCGGAAAACACCGTTTCGATCAGTGAGTCCAAACACAAGGTTTCGCCCTTGAACGCCACCGTTGAAGTGGATGGGGTGACCATCGGGACGGCGCCGGGGCCGGTTTCCCTGCGCCCCGGTTTTGCCAAGCTGAGGATCACCCGGGACGGCTTCAAGCCATGGGAGCGCACAATCAACGCGGTTCAGGGTCAGACACTGACCATCGCCTTGTCCATGAGCGACGAGGGTTACGCCCGCTGGAAGGATGCGACTGACTTCATCAATGGCCTGAAAAACGGGGCAAAGCTGACCGACGCGCAGGTCAAGGTGCTGGAAGGCTACGGCAAGATGCTTTCGGAGAGTTTCTCGCGCATGGATACGAAGGAAAACATGAAACTGATCATCCCCGGTGTGCGTTTCTGAACTCCGCCGATGGATAGATCAGCTGCGCGGCACTCTAAAATCTCCAGACAAACTTTTCTGATTCAGCTATGAAACTTTCATCGATTTTAACTGCATTGCTTGCATTCGGCTGGGGCGTCGCGTCCCTCGCCGCGCAGAATCCCGCGACGCCCGCGCCGAATGGCGGACTCAAGAAGCTGGCCATCGGGACCGTCAAGGTGGGCAAGGCGGTTCTCGCCGATGCTTCGGATTCCGGTCGCCGTACAAAAATGCAGCGCATGACGGAGAACCTGAACGCCCAGCTTCTTTCGGCGTTTCAGACCTCGCGCCGATTCCAGCTTGTGGGGCGCGCGGACGGTGATGCGCTCGCGGAAGAGGCGGGCGCCACGGGGCGTGCGTTCAGCTTTGGCGATGCGGACTACCTTCTTGTCGTCACAGTGGATGATTTCCAGGACATGATGGAGACGAAGACATTCGCCGCGCTGGGCACGACGGTGACCTCACGCACGATCCGGTTTGCAGCGATCTCCACGATCTACGATGCGAAGACCAACGCTGTCGTCGAGACGGCCAACATCGATGTTTCCCGGGTTGCTCCGGAGGAGCAGCGTGGAGCCACCACGGGCGATACGCGCGATGCGATTCTTCGTGAACTGACGAAGGAACTCGCGGAGAAGACCGCGCAGCATGTGGCTGATGTGATCTATCCCGCGCGGGTGGTCGCCAAGACCGACAAAACCGTGACGATCAGCAGGGGTGAGGGGTCGGGCATTGCTGTCGGACAGATGTGGGAGGTCTTTGCCCTTGGAGAGGAAATGAAGGACCCGGACACGGGGGCCAGTCTTGGCCGCGAGGAACTTTCGGTGGGAAAGGTGCGTGTGACTCGGGTGACTGCAAAGACATCGCAGGCGACGGTCCTTGAGGATACCGGAATAGACCGGAATGCGGTGGTTCGCCGCGTCGTCGCACCCTGAACCGTATCGCACTCTCAAGATTCCTTCGCAGCGGCCGTCGCTTGCGGACCGTTGCATCCCGTCTTTGTCCATGCCACTCCATCCCGCTTCGACATCTCGATATTTCAACAAGGTGAAGCCCCGCCTTCCATTGCTTCTTGTGTCGGGGGGACTCCTTGCGCTTGCAGGCTGCGAGACGTACACGCTGTCGACGGCGGGGCGCGACAGTGCGGTGCGTTCGGGTTCGATCGAGCGTGCGGTCCAGATCGCGGATCTCGACGCGGAAAAGCACAAGAGCGGCAACGATGCGGTGCTTTACCGCCTGGAACAGGGATCCATCCTGCGGCAGGCGGCACTCGCAGGAATTGCGGCACCGATGGACCTCGCTTCGCCGACACCTGGACCGACAGCAACACCGGCGCCCCAAGCCGCATCTGTTGGTGCGGAGTCGTTGTCGGGAGCGGCGGCTGTGTCGTCTCCCGCGTACTTCTATTTTCGGCAAAGCCTGGAAGCGTTCAATGCCGCTGACGAACGGGTGAGCCAGTTTGAGGAGCAGGCCAGGGTGAAGCTTGGTTCGAGCACGGTTGCGATGTTCACTACGCAGGCCAACACGCCCTACACCGGCCGCGCCTATGATCGGGTGATGATGAATGCCTACAAGGCGCTCGATTACATGCAGCTTGGTGATTTCGACGCCGCACGGGTTGAACTCAACCGCGCGCTCCAGCGGCAGCGCGACGCGGTTGCCGAGAACGCCCGTCGCATCGAGGAGGCCACGGAGGAGGCCCAGCGCGCGAGAGAGGGTGGGGTCGAGGGCAATCAACGTTACGATGTGGAAAAGGCCCGCAGCGACTCCATGAGCGGACCCGCGTTTGCTGAGGTGGAAGCGGAACTGGATGCCCGCATCAAGCCCTATGGCGACTACGTCAATCCCTTCGTCGTGTTTCTCGATGGCCTCTATTTTGTCACGAGGGCCGAGAACGGTTCCGACCTCGAGCGTGCGCGCAAGTCATTCGAGCGAGTGGCCGCGATGGCGCCCGAGAATCCCTATGCGCGGGTCGACTGGCAGATGGCCGAAGCGGCGGCCAATGGGCGCCTGCCTACCGGTCTGACCTATGTCATCTTTGAAACCGGCAGCGCACCGTACCGTGAGAGCAAGCGCATCGATCTGCCGGTATTTCCTCTGACCGGCAAGGTGTCGTATGTGGGAGCGGCGTTTCCCAGGCTTCGTTTCGATGATCGCACGGAGGGCGCGCTGTCGGTGGTTGCCGCCGGATCTGCGCACACAACCGCGTTGGTCAGCAGCATGGATTCCGTCGTGGCACGGGATTTCAGGAACGAGTGGCCCGCGATCATCACGAAAACGATTCTCACGACCGTGACCAAGGCGGCAGTCGACGGTGTCATTCAGAAGCAGGCGAAGGACAAGTGGGGCATCACGGGTCAGCTTGTGGCCAAGGCCGCAACCGTCGCGTGGGGCACCACGACCAATGTTGCCGACACACGAACGTGGCGCAGTTTGCCAAGGGAATTCCAGTATCTTCGTTTGACCACACCCGCCGACCGAAAACTCACGCTCTCTTCCGGTTCGCAGAGCAGGCTCGTCGACATCATTCCTGGCGGCGTGAACATCGTCTATGTGAAAATGAATGATGCGAATTCACCCCTGCTCGTATCTCAGTTCGCGCTCAGTCGCTAAATTTCAAGGCAGCCAATTCCAATATGAAACTCCCACTCATCATCCTGCTCGCCGCTACCGGCATTACCGCCGGATGCTCAACCAGCAACATCAACACCGTCTCCCGCTCGGAGTCGCAGGCCACTCCTGAAATGGTGGGCGACAAGCGTATCATCACTGACGCGTCGCTCGGCAAGATGATCCGCATTGTCGGCGTCAATGAGGCGACCGTCTCCGGCAACCTGAAGAAGATCCAGGTCACCCTCGAGAACGCGAAGAACGATCCACGCACGATCAGCTACAAGTTCGAGTGGGTGGACAAGGACGGCATGGCGACGGGTGGTCTCGGCGAAATGTGGAAGCCGCTCCAGTTTGGAGGCCGGGAAACCAAGACGGTTTCCGCCGTTGCAACCTCGCCCCAGGCGGTCGACTTCACCCTCAAGCTTGCCGAGGCCAGGTGATCCCATTCCTTTGCTGAAAACCTTTTCTTCAAAACCACCACCGACACATGAATGCTCGTAATTTCATCTTTTCCGCGGTCGTGATACCGACCGCCTTGTTTCTTGGAGGCTGTGAAACCCCCGCCGCGTACACTGATTCCAAGGGCACCGGCACCGTCGTCTCGCTCGATCAGATCGACATCCAGGACTGGAATCGCGCGGCGGATGAACTCGTGGCGTCACTCCTGGCCAGCGGCGTGCTCGAACGCGCGCCCGAGCAGCCCGCCATCCTCGCAATCTCGCGCATCGTCAACAACACGATGCAGCAGATCGACACGGATTCGCTCACCAAGAAGATTCGTGTCGAGCTGAATCGTTCGGGCAAGACCATCACCACCACGACCCTCGGGCTCGGCGGCAAGGCCGAGGATCCGCTCGCCAAGGAAGCCGCAGAAATGCAGGCGATGCTGGGTGGTCAGAAGAAAACCACCACTCTCCCGTACTACACCCTGTCGGGCAAATTGATCGAGGATCGGGCGCGCGCAGGAAGGACCCGTCAAGTCACATACACCTTCCAGATGTCGCTGACGACCGTGAAGGATGGCCTGGCTGTCTGGGAGGATGAAAAGCAGATCACGAAGATCGGCACAAAACCGTCTGTCGGCTTCTGAGTCTTGTATTGCGCGCGCATGCAGGCATCCGCGCGCCGTGGATGAAAACACGGCGGGGCGGCGGAACACCGCCGCCCTCACAGCACGACGGGCGGCTCGGCCAGCAGGGATTTGAGGTCGATGCAGACGGTCGTCATCACGGTTTCGCCGGTCGGCGAGCGTGGCCACAGTTCGCGGGGTTTGTCCCAGGTGAGTTCGAGGCCGTTGCCATCGGGATCGCGTAGGTAGAGCGATTCGCTTACGCCGTGGTCGGAGCAACCATCCAGTTCGATGTTCGCCTTGTTGAGTCGGCGCAGGGCGTCTGCAAGGGATGGCCGGGTGGGGTAGAGAATGGCGACGTGAAAAAGTCCCGTAGTGCCGGGAGGGGGTGGGATTCCTCCGAGACTCTCCCACGTGTTGAGTCCGATGAAATGGTGGTATCTGCCAGTGGACAAGAATGCCGCTTGTTTGTTGAACCGCTGCACCAGTTGAAATCCGAGGATGTCGCGGTAGAAGGCGATGGCGCGCTCCAGGTCCGCCACTTTGAGATGAATGTGTCCGATGCGCACGCCCGGGTGCACAGGAGGATTCGGGGCGGCAGGTTTTTTTGGCATGGAGAGAATCAGTAGATGGTTTCGAGCGCCCGTCCGGTGCGGTGCTGGATTGCCCAGCGATAGACATCGATGTAGCGGACGGCGGATTGTTTCCAACTGAAGTCGCGGCTCATGCCTGCCCTTTGAAGCGCTGCGTAGTGCGCGGGCCGATCGTAGTAGGTGGAGCAGGCCCATCCCATGGTGTTCGCAAGCGCCCGGGCGTTTGCCTCCTCGAATCGGAACCCCGTGCCGCTGCCGGTTTTTTCGTCGTAGTTGTCCACGGTGTCGATGAGGCCGCCTGTCGATCGCACGATGGGCGGTGCTCCATAGCGCATCGCGTACATCTGGGTCAGTCCGCACGGCTCTGCGCGGCTTGGCATCACAAAGAAGTCCGCGCCGGCCTGGATCAATCGCGCGAGAGAACCATCGAAGCCGATGTGAGCTCCGATCCGCCCCGGAAAGCGACGCGCAAGCGCGCGGAAGGCGGTCTCCAGCGAGTAGTCGCCTGATCCGAGCAGGGCCACCTGCACCTGCATCTGGGAAACCACCCCGGGCAATGCTTCCGCGAGCAGATCGAGTCCCTTTTGAGAGACGAGTCGCGCCACCACTCCGTACAAGGGCGTTCCCGCGGCGGGGTCGAGTCCCAGCCTGACCTGAAGTGCCGTCTTGCAGGCAGCTTTACCCTCCATTGACTGCAGCGAGTAGCGGG
>CAUJJL010000030.1 GCA_963205455.1 Verrucomicrobiota bacterium | reverse complement strand
CCGGACGCTGGCTCTCGCCGAAAGCTTCGGACTGACGCTCTACGATGCGGCGTATCTGGAACTGACTCTGAGAATGGGCCTGCCTCTGGCGACGCTCGATGAGACTCTCCGCCGGGCAGTCAGGAAGGCGGGAGGAGCGCTGGCATTGTAGCCGTGGGTGTCAGCGCTATCCGTTTTCTGCCCCTCACCGCTCAAGGGGTTGTATGACTCTCAGCCATAGTCTTCGGTGTTTGTGATCAGAACTTCTTGCGCAGGCTGATCGTGTAGCGGGCTAGCCTTGGATCACCGAAATAGCTATAGCCGCCGGGAGCCCCGACTTGGGTTGTCGCAACGACAGGAGGGCGGGTGTTGAAGACGTTCTGCACGCCGAGGGTGAGTTGTGTGTTGGACAACAGCCCCTTCCAGCCGTGCGCCATTGTGCCCCATTGGTAGCGGAATTGGATATCGTGGTAGATCTGGCTCGGGATCGTGGACGAGCCTTGATTCAGGACTTGATTGGCGATTGTTGCAGGAGAGGAGGTTGCCGAGTAGACAAGGTAGGAGTCGTAGTACTGCATATTCCAGCCCAGCGACAGCGGGCCTTTTGTCCACGTCAGCCCTCCATTTCCCCGCCATCTTAATTGATCCGCCGTCCCAACAAGCTGGACATAGTCCAGGTCAACGAAGACTTTGTTCGAGAAGTCCGGCTGGTAGGTGGCTATGGCATAGGCTTGGAACTCGCCCCACGACGAGGTCGCGAGTGTGTAGTCGACCTGTATATCGTAGGCGGCAAGACGTTTGCCGGCAATGTTCATGCTGCGTGAGTCAACCTGGGTGATGATCCCGCCGGTGTAGCCCCGTGCTTGATCGGCCGGGGTCAGTGGCGCACGGACGATGACGCCGGGGAGGCGATCCTCAAAGTCAAGGCGCTGTTGGTTGGTCAGGAATGCAATCTCGTCCGTTTTCTGGATGCGAGTATAGTCGATAGAAACCCGCAATCCCCTCAGGAACCGGGGGGTAAGAATCACGCCCGCGGACACGCTTTCAGATTCTTCGGGCTTCAAGTTCGGGTTGCCACCTGTAATCGAAGTGACACTGGGCGAAGCAGAAACGTTACCGCGTTTGGGGTCCACTCCCGTAAACACGCCTGTAACCGAGTTTCCGGTGCCGAGTTGGCTCAGAGGGGGTATCAGGAAACCCGTGCCCCAATTGGCCCGCAGGGTTATATCGCGTATCGGTGAATACTTGAGTCCGAGGGTCGCTTTTGTGGCCGAAAACTTGCGCTCCACGTACTCCACGCTCGGAAACGGACCATTGGGGTTGGGCACCACGATGCCGCCGATGTTTGATCGCGTCGTTATTGTGTTTTCGTCGCGCCTGGCGGCCAATTGCAGTTCCAGGCCCCGGGCCCAGCCCTCCGCGGATGTCTTGGCAAAAACCGGAACAAGCAGCTCGGAATAATAGGCCCGGCTTTCAAGGCGGAGCCGCGGTTCCCAACTGTAGGTTGGCAGGGGATTGGTGAGAGAGGGGGATGTTCGAATGTTTTCGGGTATCTTTTCATCGCGATACATGGCGCTGGCAGACAAGATCGCGTTGCCTGCGGGAAGGTGATAAACGGGACCTGAACCCCGCAGGGTGAACTCGTCGAGGTTGAGCTTGAAGTCCGTCTTCAAACTGGGATTGGGCATCCGATAGGGATCGTAGTTGAGCGGGTAGCGGTTGAGGTCGCGCATCACATCCAGTGTTCCATTGGCCACTGCCGCGCTATAGGAGAGCCCCGGTCCTGTGCCGTCAGGGTCACCCAGGGGGGCCTGGGGAGTCTGACTCGTATTGCGCGAGCGCGACCACATGTAGTCGAGTCCCAACGACCAATCGCCTGGAAGCTTGGCCATGATGCCGGCAACCAGGCGGTCAGCGAGAACAAGCGATGTGTAGTCCTCGGACTGGAAATCTGGTGCGGCTGCGCGCACAATGATCGGTGTGGTGAAGGGGTTGTTTGGAGCCGTTGTTGGAATGGTCGCCGTGGCATCGGTAGAGACCGAGACGGGGCGCGTGCCATGATTTTCGAAGCGGGAAGCATCAAGCACGATTTCCACGTGGTCTCCGAAGCGGCGGCGCACGCTGATCCCGTAGGCTTCCTGATCTGGGACAGAAAGATAACTGGACTGGAGACCGCTCAGGGTGTTGGGGAGATCGAGGTTGTAGTTGCCGGCGTTCGCAACGAGTGCGTTACCGCCGTCAGTCGCGACACCGGCGTAACCGATCGGCACGTGGGTAAAGGGCGAGTTCAGCGCTTTGCCATTTTTCAGGATCAGGTTGGAGCCGTTCTGACTGCGAATATTGGTGGTGTAACCCGTCGGCGGCGTCGTGCCAAAGAATACCGACGGGTTGTTGGCCAGTTGCAGAGCCCGGCCCTGTTGCACAAAGGTGCGGTCCTTCGCACTCAATTCGTGCCCGTCGACCTTGCTGGCATTGACCGTCAGCATTGTGCGGCCGCCCTCGAGTTGATAGCTGCCATTGACCTCAATGCGCCGGTTGTAGGAATCGCTCTCAAAGGTGTTGAGGTAGTTCATGACCACTTCGGTTCCCGAGTAGTCCTTGCGCGTGATGATGTTGATGACCCCACCTGTGGCCCCTCCGCCATAGATGCCCGAGGCTGTGGAGGGCAGAATCTCCACCCGTTCGATCATGCCCAGAGGGATGCCGTTTACGTCGCCCTGGACCGATGTGCCGAGGCCACCCGGACGCGGCGGCAGGCGACGTCCGTCCACAAGAATGAGTGTCTGGTTGCTGCCCAGGCCGCGAAGATTGATTGCACTGAAGTTGGAGGAACCGAGCTGTGCTCCGCTTGAAAAAGACTGGTTCATCGGCAGACGCGTTCGGAGGAAGTCCTCGAGGTTCGTTGCCATCGATGCCTCAATCTGGGCGCGGTCCATCACCACGTAGGGCTGCACGTCATCGCGGCTGCGTGCGATGTCGGCATTGATGACCTTGGACCCGAAGACCTCGAATCGCCCCATCTGCATCACGCGGCCTTCAGCCTTGACGTTATTTCCCGGGCGGTCGCTGGTGTTCTGCGCCGCCCTTGGGGCGTTTGGGCGGGATGTCACGGTCAAAGCCCCGGTTTTTGCGTCCTGCGCGGCCACCAGCCCGGTGTCGGCAAGCACCTGGTCCAATGCTTCGAGGGCCGTGAATTCCCCTTTCGTGGCGTTGGTCTGCACCTTGCCTACGGTCTTTGTGGCGAAAAGCACATCAAGGCCGGACTGGGTCGAGAAGGTTTTCAACGACTGCTCGGCCGGACCGGCCGGAATGTTGTAGGGCTTTCTGACCTCGGCTGCGGCCGACCAGGATACACCGACGGCGAACAACAGGGAGATCAGAAGTCTCCGGAGATGAAAGGGACAACAACGGTCTCTGTGAGGCATATGTTGGGGATGACGGACCTCTCAGCTGGGTTCCCTACAGGTTTTTTCTCGAATCAGAAGATTCTGAAGTCGTCATCCGAACATCCGGGGTTAGGAATAGTGTCATCCAACGCGGCCATGTCTTTCACCCCGCCCAGCACCAGCGAAGTTGCCGACGAGCGGACGCCCTGGTTCAAGGAGCAGGTTCATCCGCATGAATCCTCCCTCAAGGCCTACCTGCATGGATCATTCCCGACGGTGCGCGACGTCGACGACATCGTGCAGGAATCTTTCCTGCGGATCTGGAAGGCCCGGGCCACCCGGCAAATCGAATCGGCCCGAGGGTTCCTCTTTCAGGTTGCCCGCCATCTTGCAGTGGACCGTCTGCGCCGGGACCGTGCATCCCCGGTGGACGCAGTAGGGGATTTGGGCGCCTTGCCCGTCATCGAAGAAAGGACGGGTGTCAGTGACGTCGTCAGCATGAAGGAAAAAATCGAAGTGCTGGCGGAGGCACTGGTCACCCTCCCTCCGGCCTGCCGGGAAGTTGTCATGCTCCGCAAACTCAAAGATCTTTCACGCAAGGAAACCGCAGCGCATCTCGGCATTGCGGAAAAGACCGTCGATGAACATCTCGCGCGCGGTTTGAGGAAACTGGAGCAATCCCTGAAGCGAAGCGGCGTCAGCAGCTATTTTGACCGATGAACCCCGAGTTCGAGTCCACCGCCCCCGAGGGTACCAGCGGGAAATCTGCGCTCACCTGGGCTTTGGCGAATGGCGTCGCCGAAGACGTGATGATTGAAGTGGGCCGTCGATTGCGGCGTCGGCGTCAGCGCCGGATGGCCCTTGCCGCAGGCACGCTGGCCGCACTGTTGGTTGCGGGAATCCTCTGGCAAACCCGTCCTTTCCAACCCTCCACCGTCGCTCACTCCGTCAATGCAGTGGTGTCCATGCCCGCCAAGCGCGTGCTGCCGGACGGCTCGATTGTGGAATTGAAGGACGGCGCGCAGATCACGTTCGATTACAGCGGCCTGCTGCGTCGGGTGACGCTGCAAAAGGGCGAAGCCCATTTTGCAGTGGCAAAGAACAGGGAGCGTCCGTTCGTCGTCGATGCGTCGGGCGTGGAAGTCCGGGCGGTGGGCACCGCCTTTTCCGTGCAGTTCGACCGAAAGAGCGTCGAGGTGCTGGTGACGGAGGGCCGTGTGGCGGTGACCCGTGCGCGCGCACAACCCGCCGTCGATGACCCGCAAACGGTCGCTCCCACCTTTGTCGATGCCGGATACCGCTGTGTGGTTGCCTTGGAGCAGGAAGTCGCAGGTGTGCCAGAAGTGGCCGGCTATACGCAGGCGGAAAAGAACGAGCGCCTCTCTTGGCGAGTGCCGCGACTGGAGTTCTCGGCCACTCCCCTGGTGCAGGCCCTGCCGATGTTCAACGACTATGCCCCCGTGAAGCTTGTCATCGCGGATCCCTCGCTGGAGGGGTTGGAACTGAGCGGCGTGCTGCGGGCCGACAACACGGATTCCCTGCTCCGCTTGCTGGAGAGGGAATTCGCCATAAAGGCCGAACCCCGGGGTGACGAGATCGTGCTGAGCAAAGGACCGTGAGGGAGGGCGGGCGAGGAAGAAGGAGAGTGGGAAAGCACCTGTAAACCCGAACGCGCTAGAGGGTTAAACCGCCGCGTTCCACCCTCTCCGGCAGCAAGCAACTCGCGCCTTGGGGCAACGGGCTGGCACGAAGAAAGCGTATCATTTTCAGGCAATCGACGGACATGAGGCTTGTTTTTCAGTCAGGATGGGGTAGGTTTCCGCCACTGACTTTCATTGGGAGAATTTTCGACCTCCCCCTATCTATCATGAGCACCCAGGAGATCATCGCTGAACTGCCCAAGCTGAGCCGAGCGGAGCTGGAGGCCGTCGATGCCAAGTTGCATGAGTTGCTGAGGTCAGAAAAACATCCGGCCAAGGCGACAGAAGAGGAAACCAAACTGGCCGACGCGATGGCTGACTTCTCGGACAAGATGCGCCGTCTCTCGGCCAAAGTGCAGGGGCTGCCCCCAGATCTCGCGCGCAATCACGATCATTATCTCCACGGGCATCCCAAACGGTGAAAACTGTCTTTGCCGACGCCTTTTTCTTTTTGGCCCTCCTGAATCCGTCCGATGGCGCGCACTGGCAGAGCGTTGAATTTAATCGCTCGTTGTTGGCTTACCGGATGACGACGACGTGGGTATTGACTGAAGTGGCAGACGCGATGTCGCGACCAGCCAAGCGTGGTGTGTTCCTTGAATTCATTGCAGAGTTGGAACGTAATCCGGCATTCAGGATCGAGCCCACTTCGGAAGCACTTTACCGACGCGGCTTGGCCCACTATGCGGACCGGCCGGACAAGGATTGGTCGCTCACGGACTGCATTTCGTTTGTCGTCATGCGGGAGAACGGCATTGGCGAGGCGTTGACAGGCGATCATCATTTCACGCGGGCGGGATTTACGCCCTTGCTGGACTGAGTCAGTCTGGAGGCGCGAGGAGTCCTTCGCCAGGGCGCAGACAGCGCGCATCGTGGAACGCATCGACGGGATGCTCACGCTGGTCCCGCAAGTAGGGAACTCCCAAATTCTACATCCTATTGATGTACAAATGAATAAAACATGTTCATCTTGTATCTCGATGAGCACAAATCAATAGACGTTCTTCGGTGATCACGTCGCATTGGAGTCATTGACGCAGCATGGAGATCGGCTGGTGGAATTGGATCGTCATATTCAATGGGAGCCCTGGGTGGCGGTGGCGCAGAAGATTTGGCGGGCCGGGGCGGAGAAGAAGTCGGCATGCGGTCCGAAGCCGTGGTCTGCGGAGGTGATGCTCCGGGTGCTGGTGCTCAAACGTCTGTATAATCTTTCGGACGAGCAGATGGAGTATCAATTGCGGGACCGGTTGTCGTTTCTGCGCTTTGCCCGGCTCGGTTTGGGCGACAGCGCGGTGCATGCGGACTCGGCCTACGTTGGCGAAAAGATCGCGGCGGACCTCCTGGCCAAAGGCGTGCACAATTACATCCATGAAAAAGGCACTACTGCCAACGCACTGACCGAAGAGCAACAGCGGGCGAATCGGCGCAAGTCCAAGACCCGGGCGCGTGTCGAGCATCCCTTCGCGTTCATGGAAAAATCCCTGGGACGCATTTATCATCGCTGTATCGGCCTGATAAGAAACAAATATCAAATCGGCTTGATGAACCTTTGCTACAACCTGTGCCGCTGCGTCCAGTTGGTCACCGGCCGGGCCCGCT
>CAUJJL010000029.1 GCA_963205455.1 Verrucomicrobiota bacterium | reverse complement strand
ACTCCAGCATGCTCAAAGGCAAAAAACGCCCCCGTGCGACCCACGCCACATTGCACCTCATCGAGCATCAGGAGAAGATTGTGCCGGTCGCAAAGCCGCCTGATTCCGCGCAGGAACTCCGGCGTGCACGCGTGCACTCCCCCTTCGCCCTGGATTGTCTCGAGGAAAATCGCCGCGGTGTGGTCACCGACAAGCGACTCAAACGTTTCAAGCTTGTTCAGCTCGCCGAAGGAAAAGCCGGGCACCAGGGGTCGATAGCCCTTCTGGATCTTTTCCTGCGGCGTGGCACTCATGCCGCCAAACGTGCGCCCGTGAAACGCCTGTTTGGCAGCGATGACATGGAAGATTTTCCCCTCCTCGCCACCCGCCCGCTTCATGCCGTGTAGGCGCGCAAGCTTCAACAAGCCTTCGTTGGCTTCCGCGCCACTGTTGCAGAAAAAGACACGCCCCGGACCCGCGTATCCGATCAGCCGCCGCGCAAGTTCCGCCTGATTCGGATTGCGGAAGAGATTGCTCGTGTGGATCAGCTCCCCCGCCTGGCGCTGGATGGCGGCGACCCAGTGCGGATGGCAGTGACCCAACGCGCTGACGGCGATGCCCGATGTAAAATCGAGATAAGATTTTCCCTGGTCATCCCAGACCCGCGCACCGCGACCGCGCACCAGGGTAAGTGCAGCGCGCGCATAGTTCTTGAGAACATGCGCATCATAGAGATCGGCGGTCGATGTACGGACAACGGAGGGTTGCATGATAAACAAGACTGCGGACAGGTCCTTGGAGCATGGAGCACGGCAGCGGCGCCTGGGGCGCGCTACCCGTGCACGATTTCTGTTCCGATACCCTTGTCGGTGAAAATTTCGAGGAGCAGCGAATGCGCAAGTCTGCCATCAATGAAATGCACCCGCTGGACGCCTTCCTGCAGGGCACGGATCGCACTGCCCACCTTGGGACGCATACCCTTGTCGATGACGCCCTTCTGCTTGAGCGCGTCGACCTGTGAAATCTTGAGCGTGGAGATCAGCGACTCAGGGTCAGGGGGCGCAGAGAGCAAGCCGGGAACGTCACTCATGTAGACCAGTCGGCGAGCGTGAAGCGCGCTGGCCACACGGCCCGCCACAAGGTCGGCATTCACGTTGTAAGGCATGCCGTCATATCCCTCCGCGACAGGAGAAATCACGGGAATGAAGCCCTCCGCGATCTCCTTCTTGATCAGCTTCACCTTCACCTCGGTGACCTCGCCGACAAATCCGAGGTCGATCGGCTTTCCGTCATCATCCTCGGTCAGCTTCTGACAGACCAGAACCGAATCACCGGGAAGGCCTTTGGGTTTCCCATTTGCCTGGGCGATGGCATCGCAGACCTCCTTGTTGACGACCTCGTCCAGTGTCTTCTTGACGATTGCCACCGTCGCGGCATCCGTCACCCGAAGCCCGTTGATGAACTTTGCGGCGAGCCCTGAACCCTCCATCGCCTTGGTGATGGCCTTGCCGCCGCCGTGCACCACAACGACGTTGATCCCGCAGGCGGCGAGAAACGCGATGTCGTAGGCAACCCGCGTGCGGATGACCGGATCAGGATCGTCCATGAAGCTTCCACCATACTTTATGACAAAGGTGGAACCTCGAAAATCCTGGATGTAGGGAAGAGCCTCGAGCAGTACCTTGGCCTTGGCAGTGATTTCAGAAACGTTCATTCAGGATCACGCTGACCGCATTCCGCCTGCTTGGCGGATCGCACCCGGAGCGGGCGCTTGGAAAAGAGCAGTATCAAGAACGCTCACAAATCAGCGGAATGGACTACTGACTACGGACCCGGCGTTTGCCTTTCCATAAAAAATTGCATCGGACGGTAAGATTGTTTGCGGCCCATCCAACCAGCGCCTCGTCGCTCCTTCAAAGATTCAGCTTCACTCCCCCGGGCGGAAGTCACAGGTGTGAGAGGTGCCTAGCACATCCCTCATCTTTTCCTCCTGCGACGAACATCGCACCTGGCTCTCCACCCAGGCAATTCTGCCCGCCGGTTTCCGTGTGGGCACGGCTCGACTCGAATTCATGCCCCGGGAGGCGCCCAAGCCGGCGCGCATGAATCTCACCCTGCTCGCGCTCGAAAAACCGTCGCCCGACTTCGCCGCCCTCTTCACCCGCAATGCCTTTCCGGGCGCGCCCGTGTTGATCGGGCGCAGGCGGCTCGCGCAGCCCTCACTCGGAGCCATCCTGATCAACAACAAGATCTCAAATGTCTGCGCACCGGGCGGGGTGGAAGCCGCGGAACGAACCGCCTCCGAAGTCGCACGCCTCCTCGCAATCCCGGCCGCCTCCGTCCTGCCGTGCTCCACAGGCATCATCGGCTGGAGCCTGCCCGTCGATGCCATGATCGCCGCTTTGCCGGGAGCCGTGGCAAGCCTCGCCGGCGGGTCCGCAGTCCCCTTGGCAGAGGGCATCGTCACGACCGACCTCTATCCCAAAGCGCGCCGCGCCACGCTGGGCCATGGCAGCATCCTCGGCGTTGCCAAGGGCGCGGGCATGGTCGAACCCAACCTCGCGACCATGCTGGTCTACCTGCTCACCGATCTCGCGGTGCCAAGAGACACCCTTCGCGCCATGCTCAGGCGCGTGGCGGAGGACAGCTTCAATACGATCAGCGTGGACAGCGACACCAGCACCTCCGACACGGTTGTCCTCATTTCATCGGGCAGGGTCCCGTGCACCGATCCTGCCGCTTTCGAGTCCTCGCTGAGGCAGGTGTGTCGCGACCTAGCCGAAGACGTCGTGAGAAACGGCGAGGGCGTGCGCCATGTCATCCGGGTGGACATCAGCGGTGCCCCCACCCGCCAGCTCGCCCTCCAGTTGGGAAAGGCGATCGTCAACGCGCCGCTCTTCAAGTGCGCAATCGCAGGCAATGATCCCAATGTGGGACGCCTGATCCAGGCGATCGGCAAGTCGGTC
>CAUJJL010000028.1 GCA_963205455.1 Verrucomicrobiota bacterium | reverse complement strand
ACGGGAAAGGCATAGATCGCTTCGAGGTCCTGTGGGTTGGGATTGAAGAACGTTTGAAGCACCTCTGTTTGGGCAAATCCATTGTTGAGCACCACGTTGACCTGATGATCGCGGATCTGGATGGGTTGTTGGGGACTGCCGACCGGGGTAAGCGTGCCTCCAGCGATTGCGGAGAACGCGCCTCCAAGAAACAGAACGGCAGCCAAGGAATATCGGGTATGGGTTTTCATGCACCTTTCCCGATTGCTCAAGCGATGCCAAGGAAGCCGCGGAATGCGCAACCAATGAGTCAGTAGCTGCTTAAGATATTCTAAGCACAACTATTATCTTGAAGAAAATGACATAAAATGACGATTGCCATACAAAAAATGTAGAAATGTGTGTCGACTTCATCCATTGCTGAAGATCGCATCCCTGTGAAAACTTCTCCAACGCCATCCTCGGGCAGGGCATTGTTGACGGGTGAGGATCTGGCGTTCGCCATGGCCGTTCAGCGGGTGAACGCTGCGAATCCGTTTTCAACGGAACGCATCGCGGCGGAGCGTAAGGCGCTGGGGTCCACGTTCAAGGAGGAGGGTGCGGAGTGGAATACGCGTCCCCCGTCGGACGATCCCCATCCCAATGTTGCGGCGATTGCGGCGCGATGTGGAGAAATGGTGAGCCGCCTTCGCGAAGCCTGGCGGCGGGCGGGGAGGGCGACGGCGACTGACCGGGCGCTCTACGAGGAGTTGCTGGGATACTGGCTGTACCAGACCTATGCCAGTCGCTTTGACCGTGTCATCATGGCTGCGTTGAAAGGCCTGGGCAGCGACGCTCGCGTCGATTTCTTCAAGGCGTTCAAGTCCGAGGTGCTGCATTTCCTCGACGTTCCCAATCTGCCTCCATCGCCTGCCTGGGAACCTTCGCATCTGTTCGCGTGTGCCTTCCAGATTCGTCGCGCGTTTCATGCGATCTTCAATTCGCTCGTTGGCGGTTCCACACCCATGGCGCGGCTTCGGTCTCAATTGTGGCAGTCTATCTTCACGCACGACCTGCACCGCTATCGCCTGGGGCTGTTTGCGCGCATGGGGGATTTCTCCACGCTGATCACCGGACCCTCCGGCACGGGCAAGGAACTGGTTGCTCGTGCGCTCGCACGCTCCCGCTACATCGCCTTTGAGGAAAAGTCGGGACGATTTGCGCGGGACTTCTCCCAGGGATTTTATGCGCTGAATCTGGCTGCGCTCTCGCCGACGCTTATCGAGTCGGAGCTTTTTGGTCACAAGCGAGGTGCCTTTACGGGCGCGCTTGCCGATCGCGCCGGCTGGATGGAGGTGTGTCCGCGAACCGGCGCGGTGTTCCTCGACGAGATAGGAGATGTCGATGCCGGCATTCAAGTGAAGTTGCTGCGCGTACTGCAGTCGCGTGAATTTCAACCGCTCGGCAGCACCGAGACGCGTCGTTTTGAAGGCAAGATCGTGGCTGCAACCAACCGCACCCTGCCGGATGAGATTCGCGCCGGGCGGTTTCGTGAGGATTTCTATTACCGGCTCTGCTCCGATCAACTCGTGACGCCCTCGCTGCGTGAACAACTGGATGCATCGCCCGGGGATCTTGAGACTCTCGTGCGACACATTGCCGGGCGCATGCTGGACCCGGAGGAGATGAACCGCTTCACGCGCGAAACGACCGGCTGGATCCGGCGCAGCTTGGGGGACGGCTATTCCTGGCCGGGAAATTTCCGCGAACTTGAGCAGTGCGTGCGTAGTCTCGTGCTGCGGGGAGAATACCGTCCGGCGGCGTTGAACCGCCAGGCGCCGGACAACGATTGGAATGCGCTGCTCGAGTCGGGCTCGCTCACCGCGGAGGACGTGTTGCAGAGATACGTCCGTCATGTCCATCGGCAGAGCGGCACGGTGGAGGAGGCCGCCCGGCGATTGGACTTGGATCGAAGAACGGTGCTGGCGCGCTTGCACGCTTCACGCTTGGCCTGAGCGGTCGGCAGGATGGCGGTGCGCGTGTGCCGTCTCCAGATGAATGCAGACCCGCAGAGGTCGCAGATTTTTGCAGCCTGGTTTTTGCTGGATTGATCTTCAAATCTGCGTCTATCGGCAAAATCTGCGGATGAACACTCTGGGGAGTCGGTGCATTTACCGGACAGGTGAAAGGCATTCATCCCAAACTGGAGGGTCACGCATCGTCGTGACCGGTTTGGAGAGTAGCGGGACCTTCCAGGTCCTCCGTTTCGAAATGAGTCTCGCGAGAGAGGGAATGGCTAGGGGCGAATGGATCGGCGCTGGAATGCGGTGGGCGGTCCCGGGCACGACGAAGCGTGCCCCTCCATGGTTTTTTTCGGCCTGGAGGGCGGGGAGGTGTTTGTCCGCGTTTGCCGGGCAGCGATGGATATGGATTCTGATCGCGATTGACATTCATCCCAAACTGGAGGGTCACGCTTCGTCGTGACCGGTTTGGAGGGTAGCGGGACCTTCCAGGTCCTCCGTTTCGAAATGAGTCTCGCGAGAGAGGGAATGGCTAGGGGCGAATGGACTGGCGCTGGAATGCGGTGGGCGGTCCCGGGCACGACGAAGCGTGCCCCTCCAAGGGGGGGGGGTTCCCCGGCGTGCAGGTTTGACCTTCGTTCGCGGCCCCTATGCAATGATCCTCCATGTCTCGCCCGCGCCGCAAGGTTCCGTCCGCCACTACTGTCACTGCCACCAAGCCCAAACCGGGGATTGTCTATGTGACCCGGCAGGTGCATTTCAACTCGGCGCATCATCTGCACAATGCGGCAAAGTCGGATGCGTGGAACCGGAGGAGATTCGGTTTGTGCAACAATGCCGGTGGCCATGGACACAACTACGTGCTGGAGGTGACCGTTTGTGGTGAACCCGATCCCGAGTCGGGCTGCCTCATCGATTTCGCAGAGCTGAAGGCGATCCTCAACAAGGCCGTCGTCGATCCGTGTGATCACCGGAACCTCAACACGCAGGTCCCTTTTCTGAAAGGCATCAATCCATCGACGGAGAACCTGGTCGTGGCGTTTTGGAACGAAATCGAGCCGCTGATCCGGCGGGGGAGGCTGTACTCCCTTCGTTTGTACGAAACACCGCGCAATTTTGCCGAATACAGGGGACCACAGGCTCCCTGAAACCCAAAGCCGAAAGTGCGGCGTCGGTTGTTATCGTCACCAACCGTCGTCGTTCAAAATCAAAAACGAACATGACATCCTCGTCGAAAAACACGCGGCGCCCGCGCGGAGGGCGGAGAATCAAAGCCCCTGTATCCGGGCGAAAGTATGATGAGGCGTTTGTGCCGGGAAAAGCATACGTCGCATCGCTTCCGGACATGATGGAGGCGCAGGACGAGATTCAAGGTGCGCGTGTCGGAATTCAGCAGGTGGGTGTCGCAAATTTTCGCCTGCCCCTGCGGTACCGCACCGCGACGGGTGGGACAGTGGTGCTGGAGACATCCGTGACCGGCACCGTATCGCTCGCCGCCGACCGGAAGGGAATCAACATGAGCCGCATCCTGCGGTCGTTCTACGAGGCGCGACACGAGTATTTTGCGCCGGAGATTCTCCGGAAGGTACTCAATAAGTTTCGCAGGAGGCTGGAGTCGAGGGCGGCGCGCGTGAGGATTTCCTTTTCCTATCCCTTGATGCGTCCCTCGCTTCGCAGCAGGCTGGAGGGCTGTCAGTTTTACGCGGTTGTGTTTGAAGGCCGGATGGACTCCGACGGACGCTTCAGGAAGTTTGTCGAATTTGATTTTGTCTATTCCAGCGCCTGCCCGTGCAGCGCGGGGCTTTCGGAGCATGCCCAGGGAGCGCGGTCGGCCTACGCGATTCCTCACAGCCAGCGCTCGAAGGCGCGAATCAGGGTCGAACTGGCGCCGCGCTCAAGGCTGACCATCGAGGACCTGCACGCGCATTGTCTGTCGGCGTTGAAGACCGAAACGCAGGTCATGGTGAAGCGCGAAGACGAGCAGGCGTTCGCGGAACTCAATGGGGCGCACACCAAGTTCGTTGAAGACGCCGCGCGCCTTCTCTATGCGGAGTTCCAGCGGGATCCTCGCATCATTGATTTCCAGGTGGCCTGCGCGCATCTGGAGTCGCTGCATTCACATGATGCCGTGAGCGTGATCTGCAAGGGTGTTCGCGGCGGAATGACCGCCGATTTCGCCGATTTTCAATCGCTCGTTTGTTAGGCGTGTGGACGGCGGCGGGGGATGATTTTCCCAATTGACATGTCAACCACCCATGGAGGGTCACGCTTCGTCGTGACCGGTTTGGAGAGTAGGGGGACCTTCCAGGTTTCCCGTTTCGAAATGCGCCTCGCGAGAGAGGGAATGGCTAGGGGCGAATGGACTGGCGCGGGGGTGCGGTGGGCGGTCCCGGGCACGACGAAGCGTGCCCCTCCAAGGGGTTTTTTCCGGTCTGGAGGGCGGGGAGGTGTTTGTCCGCGTTTGCCGGGCAGCGATGGATATGGATTCCGATCGCGATTGACATTCATCCTAAACTGGAGGGTCACGCTTCGTCGTGACCGGCTTGGAGGATAGCGTGACCTTCCAGGTCCCCCGTTTCGAAATGCGTCTCGCGAGGGAGGGAATGGCTAGGGGCGAATGGACTGGCGCGGGAGTGCAGTGGGCGGTCCCGGGCACGACGAAGCGCGCCCCTCCAAGGGGGCTTTTTCCGGTCTGGGCGGCGGGGAGCCCAACCGCGCTTGCAGGTTGCATGGACGGCGGATTTTGGGTCATGCGAAATGCCGGATGAAATTGAACGCGTGCTGCACGCTCCCGGCAAAAACGGTTGCGTGGCAGGTGATTGGGAGAAACTGCGGTGGAATGGCACGGATCGAGCATCCCATGAGGTATGAACTCTAGGGATGCACTTGGATTTGCCGTGGTGGGCGGAGTCATGAAGGTTGCGCCCGACCTGTTTCCTGCTGTGTTGGGGTCGCCTTCGGCGGCGGAGGCGCGAGGACTTTGGCTCGCTTTCATGAGTTGTGTCCTCTTCTCGGTGGCAGCATTCCATTTCCTGCCGATTGGTTACCGGTGGATCGTGGTCGGAGTTGGCCAGGCGACACGGTCGGTTTCCCGGGTGTGGGCGCTGCGGCGCCGTGCGCCCGTTGGCAGCGTTCCTGAGCGGGCCCGCGTTTCAGCCTGATCCTCGAAATCGAGATGCCCGTCAGTCTGGAGCCTTCGGGGAGGCCTTCCTCAGAGGGCCTCTAACCGACTGGTTTGAGCGATTTCACTGACAACGGCTTGTGCTTGCTAGGTGCTCTCGGTCGGAATTCTGATGGAGCTTCATGGGAACGCACCTCGGTTTGGACATTGGTTCATCATCCGTCATCGCAGGCATCCTGAATGGCAGCAAGGTGGTCGCGGTGGCGCCCCGGGTTTTTTTCAGGACGACGTACACAACCTGTACTGCGGAAGTGGATCCGGATGAACTGCTCTTGGCGATTGCCAAGGCGATTGCGAGCCTCGGTGCGAAGGCGCGGCGGGTGGATGCGGTGGCGCTGGCCACGATGTGTCCGGCGTGGGTGGCCATGGACGCCCGGGGGCGGGCGTTGACTCCCATTGTCACGCATCAGGATCGGCGCAGTATTGATGAGGCCAGGGCGATCGAGTCGCGCATCGGAAAAGAACGTCACCTCGCGCTGTGCGGTTCGCGGCCGTTTCCCGGTGGGATCAGTTCAACGACCTGGGAATGGTATCGCACCCACAGGCCTCAGGCGCTCCGCAGGGCGGATCTCGTGGGGCATCTCAACACCTTCCTGCATCGACAGATCACGGGAGCGCGCGTCATTGACCCATCGAATGCCTCGTTCACGGGATTGTATGACACGCTTTCTCTGAAGGGGTGGAGCGATGAACTCTGCTCGAATCTCGGGGTTTCACCGTCGCTTCTGCCGGACGTGATTGATGCCGACGTCGTGGGAGGCCGGGTGAATCGCGCGGCGGCGGCGACGCTTGGGCTGCGCGAAGGCACGCCTGTGATGACCGGCATGATGGACGGCAGCGCGGGCATGCTGCTTGCGGGTGCCCGCGTCGGGCAGTTGTTCAACGTGGTGGGATCAACCGACGTCCTCGCACTGTGCACGGATCGACCGCGTCCGCATGAGCGCCTGCTGACGCGGGCACTGGGGGTTCAGAGGAAGTGGTTGCACGTGAGCACGATTGCAGCGATGGCTTCGTCGATCTACTGGGCGCGGGAGCAATTTTTTGCGGAGATGCCGATCGAGGCGTTTCGCAAGGAGTTTCACAGGCTGAGCCGTCAGGGTGCATGCGCGGCGGGCACGGTGCGCTTTGAGCCCTACATGGCGGGTGAGCGCATGCAGATCGAGCAGCGTCAGGGCGCGTTTACGGGAATCACGCTCGCATCGACGCGAACCCACCTGCTATCGGCGATCATCGAGGCACTCACGCGTGCAAGTGCGGATCGCCTGCCGCTCCTGAAGGCGACCGGAACACCGCTGCTTGAAACAGTGGCGGTGTCGGGCGGCTCGGATCGACTCGACAAGCTGATGCATCGTGACTGGACGGGTCGCTGGAAATATCGCGCGGTGGAGGATGCGACCATGCGGGGATTGGGAGTGCTGGTGCCTCGGGAGCGAAGATGACGTTTTGATTTCCTGAACCATGAGACTGTATTTTCTTGTTGGTCTTGGAGGCGCGCTGGGGACGGTGACGCGGCTTTACCTCTCCGATGTTGCGATGCGGGCGTGGGGACCGTCGTTTCCCTGGGGCACACTTTTCATCAATGGGACGGGCTGCCTGCTCATCGGATTTTTTGTCGCGGCCACCGAAATTGGTGGACGCTGGACGCTTCCGCCTGAGCTCCGACTCGCAGTCAGCGTTGGATTCTGTGGAGGCTACACGACCTTCTCTGCCTTCAGTTTCCAGACGCTCGAACTCTACCGGGACGGGGCATGGGTTCGGGCTGGCGCCTATGTGTTGGGAACCGTTATTCTTTGCCTGACGGCCGTCGCGCTGGGGCATTGGCTTGGAACGCTTTTCAACTCACGAATCGCACGATGATGGGGTGAATTTACTAATTAAGTTACTGTTTGTAATATTGTTATAACATTGATAGATTTTGATCGAAATCTATCAATATCTATCATACGGTCAGGGAATGGCCGTGACTGCCCCCGTTTCCACCTGCTTCGATCGCCTCCTCGATCTCTCCCGTCAATTGGGACGTGAGGAGCGCAAGCTGGCCATCCTGGGAGAGGGAAATACGTCCGCCCGGAAGGACACGGCCTCGTTTTGGGTCAAGGCGAGCGGTGCCAATTTGGGATCGCTGTCGCCCGCCGGACTGACTGCCTGCCGCTTCAACGATCTGCTGGCATTGCTGGATCGCCCGAAGATGACGGACCATGAGGTTGATGAAGCCCTCCTCGCGGCACGTCTCGACAAGGACGCGAAGAAGCCGTCAGTCGAGGCGATTTTCCATGCGTATCTGCTGACGCTGCCTGACGTGCATTTTGTCGGGCACACGCACCCCGTGGCTGTGAACGCCCTGATGTGCACGTCGATGGGCCGGAGCTTTGCGCGTCGGCGCATTTTTCCCGATGAGGTTGTCTGCTGCGGTGCGGAGAGTGTCCTCGTTCCCTACACCGACCCGGGTCTCAAACTCGCGCAGCGCATCCGGGCGGAGACCCAGGCGTATATCCGGCGGCTCGCGAGGCCGCCGCGGTTGATCCTTTTGGAGAATCACGGACTCATCGCCCTGGGTTCGAGCCCGGAGTCAGTTCTTGCTTCGACACTGATGGCCGTGAAGGCGGCAGAGATCTTGTCGGGCGCGCTTGCGACGGGCGCGAGGCCGCGGTTCCTGACAGCAGCGCAGGTCTTGCGCATCGCAGGTCGTCCGGATGAACATTACCGCCAGAAGGCGCTCGGATTCTAACCCCTATTTTTGCCCATGAAAACGTACAGCCATGTCAACTATCTCTGGGATGACGCCAAGGCGTCCGCACTCGATCCCGTCGGCCGCCTGGTCTACCGCTCCAATCTGTTGGGGAGCGATCAGCGCATCACGAACACGGGGGGAGGAAACACCTCCTCCAAGATCAGCGAGACGGATCCGCTGACCGGCAAGCCAGTCGAAGTCCTTTGGGTCAAGGGATCCGGAGGCGACCTTCGCACCAGCACCCGCGAGAATTTTTCGTCCCTCTATCAGGAAAAACTGATCGGGCTTCAGGCGCTTTATGCCACGCGCAAAGACAAGGGCCTGAAGTCGCCCGCGGAGGACGAGATGGTGGGCATGTACACCCACACGACCTTCAATCTCAACCCGCGTGCGTCGTCGATCGACACCCCGCTTCACTCGTTCCTTCCGGGGAAGTTTGTCGACCACATGCATCCGAATGCGATCATCGCGATCGCCGCGTCGCAGAATTGCGAGAAGCTGACGAAAGAAATCTTTGGCGGTGCCATGGCCTACGTGCCGTGGATGCGCCCTGGATTTGAGCTCGGGCTTGCCATGCAGAAGATTGCGCGCGAGCAACCCTCCGTTCGAGCGATCATGATGGGTCAGCATGGCTTCATTTCGTGGGCGGATGACGAAAAGCAGTGCTACACGCTGACGCTGGACCTGATTGAAAAGGCCGCGGCCTACATCGAGCAGAAGTATCAGGCGAAAGGGGGAGATGCTGCGGCGTTTGGCGGAGCAAAGTTCACATCGCTTCCAGCTGAGAAGCGCCAGGCGGCCTTTGCTGCAATCCTGCCCTGGCTGCGCGGCCAGGTGTCGAAGGAGAAACGATTCATCGGCACGGTGCAGGATGATGAACGCATCCTCCGTTTCGTGAACTCAAAGGATGCCCCGAGACTGGCAGAATTGGGCACGTCGTGTCCCGACCATTTCCTTCGCACGAAGATCAAACCGCTCTACGTGGATTGGAATCCTCAGACGGAGGATGTCGCGTCGCTCAAAGCGAAACTTGCCGCCGGACTCGTGCAGTATCGCAAGGACTACGAAGCCTACTACGCCAAATGTCGTCATGCAAACTCACCGGCGATGCGCGATGCGAATCCCACGGTGGTTCTCATTCCCGGACTCGGAATGATCGCCTGGGGCAAGGACAAATCGGAATCACGGGTCACGGCTGAATTCTACACTTGCGCCGTCGAAGTCATGCGCGGCGCGGAGGCGATCGACCGCTACATTGCGCTGCCCCAGCAGGAGGCGTTTGACATCGAGTACTGGTTGCTGGAGGAGGCGAAACTGAAGCGCATGCCGGCCGAAAAGGAACTGGCCCGCCAGGTCATCGTGGTTGTGGGTGCAGGTTCAGGCATAGGCAAGGAGACGGCGCATCGTCTCGTCAAGGAAGGCGCCCACATCGTTTGCGTCGATCTCAACGAAGGAGCCGCGCAGGCCACCGCGAAGGAGATCACCGACAAGTACGGCGTGGGCATTGGTGTTGCGGGAACAGGCGTGTCCAACTGCGGACCCGCGCTGGGTCTTTCGGCGAATGTCATCGATCGTGCCAGTGTGCGCCGCATGCTCGATCAGGTTGCGCTCGCCTATGGCGGATTCGATTCGATCTGCGTGACTGCGGGAACGTTCGTTGCGAGCGACGTCACTGGTCACATCCCCGACGACAAATGGGCGATCACCTTCGCAATCAACGTGACCGGAAGCTACATTGTGGGCGATGAAGCGGCGAAGACGTGGAAGGAGCAGGGACTGCGTGGCAGCCTGGTCCTCACGACCTCGGCCAATGCGGTGGTGGCGAAGAAGGGCTCGGTTGCCTACGACACGTCCAAGGCGGCGGCGAATCACCTTGTTCGCGAACTGGCGATCGAACTTGCACCCCTCGTGCGTGTGAACGGCGTGGCGCCTGCCACCGTGGTTCAGGGGTCCGCGATGTTCCCGCGCGACCGGGTCATTGGATCGCTCGCGAAGTACAACATTCCCTACACGGATGATGAGGCGACCGAGAGCCTCGTCCGGAAACTGGCGCAGTTCTATGCCGACCGGACGCTGACGAAGTCGCCCATCACACCTGCGGATCAGGCCGAAGCCTACTTCATCCTGGTCACCCAGCGGCTCTCGAAGACAACCGGGCAGGTGCTGACGGTCGACGGCGGATTGCACGAGGCTTTCCTTCGCTGAGAGTGCTGCGGGCCGCCGCCGCTGACGTCGTTTTCAACGAATCAAACCCGGCTGCCGTATGGTGGCCGGGTTTTTTCATTCCACGGAAGACTGAATCGCCGGATGGGAAATGCAGGATCGGCCTGCCGTCCAGGGCGCGTTACGGTCACTGCGGGCTTTCCCGCCGGGTGCGCAGCTGCGCCGCCAGCTTCCTCATGGCAGGCCGGAGGAGATAGTTAAGCGGCAGCACAATGAAGGGCAGGCTGATGATCCATGCGGTCAGCGCATGAATGCCCGCCCAACCAAAGCGGTGGAGAAACTCCATGAATGGCTCGTGACGAAAGGTGTCGATCAGGATGGGGACGGAGAACGGGATTCGTTCGGCGCCCCAGACCGCTTCACCGACCCGCACGTAGACCACGACCATGATGAGGTGGACGGGGCCGAGCACGTGATTCACGGCCTGGAGAATCGGGTGATTCAGGCGTAGTCGAACTCCCACTACAAAATTCAGCAGGGAGGTAAACCCAAGAAACGGAAACATCGACAGCCACGACCCCAGGGCGAGCGTGAAAGCGATGCGGTCGGGCGTCACTCCCTGCGTCATCACGGCGATGACCGGATCCACAAGGCGCCGCTGCCAGAATGTGCGGCGCGGCGCGAGCGGAGGTTGGATCGGGGGTGATTGTGCAGGTGCTGTCACGCGCGGCAGGGACTCATTGGCGTTTCATGAAGCGGAGACTTGAGAGATTCAGGACGAGTGAGATTCGTATGGGGCACGATCGATGCAACGATGCCCAGGGAATGGCAGTCGGCAACCCCGTGTTGGCGCGTTGAGCACTCTATCCGGCCGCACCCGGGCGTCGTGATGAGGTTGTCATGGAAGAAAGAAGCCTGCGCGTGCAGGCGCAGGCTTGGAGTGTCCCCAATTTGAGCGCCAAGGTGAAAACCCTGCGCGAGGAGGAGGATGGAAAATCAGAACTTCAACCGCATGCCAATCTGGACCTGCCAGCGCGAGACGGGAAAGTCGTTCACCGTGACCGGTACGCCATTGAGGGTGGTTGACGTAAAGTTGTAGTTCCAGACGCCCTTGCCGCCGTTTCCGGCAGCATTGTAGGTAGCTCCTGCCACCGCACGACGAAAAGAGAAGGGTACTTCCTCCTGGAGACCCCAGTCGTCATTGATCAGATTGCCGAAGTTGACGATGTTTCCGAAGAGCTCCGCTCGCACGCCCCGAAAGAGGGGGATGGTTTGCGTGATCGTAAGATCGGCCGTCTTGACCCAGGGTGACGTCTCCGAGTTGCGCCCCGGGTGAGTGCCCTTGTAGTTCTTGAGCGAACTGCTGTCGACAAACTTGAAGAAGGCATCGCGCTGGGCGGAATCTGCCCAAACGACATTCGGGTCATTCGGACCGGTGGGAACATAGAACAGGTCGTTGAACGTATAGCCGTCACCATTGGCGTCGCCATAGAACACCCAGGAATACGGATGTCCGCTCCGTGCAATAAAGGCCATCGAGACCACGGTCGGCGCGTGTTTGACGAATTCAAACCGGCGGGTGAGGGTTACGACGATATTGTTCTTGATGCTGGTGTTTGCGGTCGAGGCGATGTCCTCATTCGGATTGAAAACGGCGCGGTTTGAGTAGTTGGAACCGGCCGTGGATGAGGTGATCGGGCTGACTTCTGTGGCTTCGGCATTGGTCCAGGATGCCGACCAGCCCCAGCCCTTCGTTATCGGGCGATTGAGGGCCAGGGTGAAGCCGCGGCTCCTGCCCTTGTTTGCATTGGTCAGGTAAAGAACATCGGCGAAGCTTGCGACGCGGCGACGACCGGAGGTGTTTGATGTAAATGAGGAGGAAACGATCGCGCTTGCTGCGCCATAGCGTATGCGGCCATCCGGTGTTGTCGCAGGACCATCCGTCGAAACGGCATAGTTGAGATATTCCGTGTTGAGGCCGTATTGGACGATATTGTGATAGTACTCAGCAGTGAATTGCAGGCCTCCGAACGGGAGCTTGTGCTCAAATGCAATGTTGGATTTCCACAGCGCGGGCTGTCTAAGGCTGGGGTCCGTCACATTGATGTTTGGCGAAGGATTTGCCGAGCCGGGAACCGTTTGCGTGTTGGGATCGGGGTTGAAGGTGATCAGCGGACGTTCTGCAGCCTGTGCCGTGTAGTTGTAAACGGCGCCCGCATTCTGATAGGCGTTCGTCAGCCAGACGGCGGGATTCCTGCCCTGGAAGAGTCCCACACCGCCTCGCACCTGGGTGTTTCCGTCTTCTGAGAGCTTGAGAGAGAATCCCACGCGAGGCGCAAGAGTTGCATTGCCGGAGAACGTGGTCGTGTTGTCGTTGACTGGCGTGCCGTCTTCGCTGCGGAAACCTGCGTTTGCGAAGTTGGTCGCCTTGGGCGGCTTCTGGCCCGTGTACGGATAGTCGTAGCGAAGGCCGGCCATGAGGGTCAGGCGTTGGTTAGGGCGCCAGGTATCCTGAATAAAGCCTGCGTAGGCGTCATAGGTCCAGTGAGCTACCGCATCCTGAATGGTAAAACCTGAGAACGGCTTTTGAAGCTGGTACCCTGAAGGCGGTGTGCCGGCAATCCAGGTCTGCGGTGTCGCAAACGTATAGTTGCCCATCGTGTTTTGAACGAAGGCATTGTTATACGTGGTGGATACCTCTTCCAGCCCAGCGGTAAAGGTGTGGTTTCCCCAAGAGTAGTCGCCGTTCAGCTTGAACTGCTTTTCCTTGGTGGTGATGAAGTTGAGCTGTCGGCTGTTCTCCGTGCCAAAGTAGACGGAGCCGCCGGTGATGTCGGTGCCGGTGTCGAGCCGACGGCCAGTGATGCCCAAGACGCGGACCATTGGGAAGGGAGTCCCTCGGTTCTTGGGAGAGCCGTCGTACTTCGAATAGGAGGCAGTTGCCTCTGTCCGGAAGTCCGGCGTCCACTGACTGTTGAACTGGGCTGTGTAGCTGTCGGTGTTCCGGGGTTGATCGAACCAGTGATGACTGAGGGAAGTGCTCGTGTCGCTGGAGTAGTTCACGAAATTGCTGAAACTGCCGTAGACCCTGCGGTAGGTTGTGGACAAGCGGTGCTGGGAGGAAATGTTCCAGTCCAGCTTGCCGAGGTAGGTTTCTTGTTCCGTCAAATTGGAGCCAGGGCCGGAAAGCGAACCGGCGTCGTAGCCCAGTGCCTTGGCCCGCGCGATGATCGAGTCAATGGCTGCAAGTCCCGCGGCATCGGGCACGAAGTTGGCCTGCGGAGGAACGGTGGTCCGCTCAACCTTGTCGTAGGTGAGCGCGAAGAACAGGCGGTCACGGAGGATGGGGCCGGAAACGTTCAATCCATATTTCTTCTCGTCGAACGGCTCCTTGGCACCCGTCAAGGGATTCTTCGCCCGGAGGCTTTCGTTGGTGATTTGATAGTACAGCGTTCCCCGGTAATCATTGGTGCCGGATCTGGTGATGACATTGATCAACGCGCCCGTAAAACCGGCGTAGCGGGTATCGTAGGGCGAGATCTGCATGCTCATGGATTCCAGTGCCTCCAGAGGTATGGGGCTGCCCAATGAGGAAAATCCATTGGAGTTGAGCCCATAGGGGTCAACTGCCTGGACGCCATCGATGAGAAGGGAGTTGAAGCGGAAATTCTGACCCTGCGCGCTGAGCTGGCCGCCCTGATCCAGACTGCCGAGGTAAAATCGGGAGTCGAGTTGGGCGACATCCTGGATCGAATTTCGCACTGTGGAGACATTGGCGATGGCATCTGCGCCGAATGTGGAGCCGGTTCCCATCTTCTCTGAGTTGAAGGTAAGGTCCTTCTCCGCTGAAACATTGAAGGCCTCCATGGTGACGACCTGACTTGCGCCCATGGTCACGGAAGCATCTGTCGTGTTGCCGACCTCGAGAAAGACCCCCGTTTTTTCAGCGGTGTCACCTCCGGGAGCGGTGATGGACACCTTGTAAGGGCCGCCCGGGCGCAAGCCGGAGAGGCTGTACTGGCCGTTCGACCGGGTGACCGTGGTCGAACGTGTGCCGGAGGGTTCGTGGGTCACGACGACGGTGGCCCCGGAAACGGGAGCCCCCCCCTCCTTTATGACGAATCCTCCGATACCGGCGGTGGTGATGCCTTGAGCATGAACGGCGACGGGAAGCATGAGCGCTGCGGCAATGGCAACGAATGCGGTCCAGACGGAAAACAAGCTGAGTTTTGGACTACGGTTAGGTTGTTTCATCGGTTTGAAAGTATCGTGCACGAACTTGCGATCACTGCTACGTGATACGGCTTGGGGGCATTTGCCAAACCTCGAATTGGTGCGAGGCGTGACTTTTCCATTCGCGTAACGGCTTCGGAGCAATTCGGACTGAACCTTACAGTTAATTTGCGAAGGTGCTGGCATGGGATGGGCGGCTCCTGCGCTAGAACGGTGCCGAGAGATCGAGCCATTCGGGATGGCTTTCCGCGTGATGGGCAATTTCGTCCAGAATCGTCTCCACCCGGGTCTGCGGGCTCCACCCCCACACATTTTCAGCCCGCGTCGAATCGAGAACAACCCAGGGCAGGTCAAACGGGCGCGGCGAGGCATCCACCCCGATTGTGTGCCCGCCGAAGCGCGACTCACACCAGGCGCTGAGTTGGCGAAGGGATCGGGCGGATTCGATGCCTCCGGATACGTTGATGGTGCGGTCGCCTGTGCTGACCGAGGGTGCCTTGAATTGCCGCTCCAGCAGCGTGACAAGATCGCGGGGATGGAGGCAGTCGCGGACCTGGTGGCCTTGTCCGCCGAATCCGATGTATTTCAAGGGCCGTCGACGCAGATAGCTATTGATCCAGTATGCAAATATCCCCTGGTCGGCCCGGCCGAATTGCCCGGCTCCTGCGAGCACGCCGCAACGATTGACAAACACCGGGAGATTGAACGCCGCTCCGTATTCCAGGGCGAGAGCTTCGCTTGCAAGTTTGGTGGCGCCGTAGAGCGACACGGGAGCCTGGGTGGAAAAGGCCTCGTTGATTCCGAGGCGGGTCACGCCCTCGGGCAGCTTCTGCGTTGTTCCCTGACACGCGCCGTCGGCCACGAGCTGAAAGGCGGAGTCGACGGGAACGACCGGCAGCGATGATAGCCTTGCAATGGAATAGACACGGCTCGTGCTGAGCAGCGTGAATCCGGCGCGATGCTGCTTGCAGAATTCCAGCATGTTGATGGTTCCGCCGAGGTTGTGCTCCACGAGCTGACGCGAACTCGTTTTCCCATCGACGCCGGCCAGCACGCTGGGATTTGCCGCGGCGTCGATCACCCAGTCGACGGCCGGAAGTGGCTCCAGATCGCTGGCGGCACGCAGGTCTCCATGGAACAATTTCACCCCTGCGCGCCGCAATTCGGCGCGGTTGGTTTCGCTTCCCGGGCGGATGAAGTTGTCGAGACCGATGAGGGTGTGCCCCGCACCGGATTCCGAGAGGCTCTTCGCGAGGGTGCTGCCCACAAAGCCGCAGACGCCGGTTATCAGAATTCGCATGAGTCCATCTTTGAGTCATTCCGCCGGAGCCGGGAAGGCAATTCCCTGGGAGGGAGCCTACTTTGGCGGAAACGCACGCGGACAGTCGAACTGTCCCGCGTCGCCTCATCCGGCTGGTGGCCTAGACTCTCCAGGCCTGAGCGTCTGCGGTTTCCGGAACCAGGACGCGTTCGATATCGAGGAGCGTCTTGACCTGGCCCTTGACCTTGGCGAGCCCGATCAGGCAGGTGGCGTCGATGCTGAATCCAAAGTCGGGAATCGGTTCGATCTCGGTCGAGGAAAGGCTCACCACTTCCTCGACCCCATCGACGATCAGTCCCATTTGCACCGACTGCATCGCCGACAGTTTGACCTGAACGACCACGATGCAGGTGGTGTCGCCGGACGCTGCCCTGAGGCCGAATTTCAGACGAAGATCCACCACGGGAATGACACGTCCTCGGAGGTTCAGCACGCCTTTGACATGCTCCGGCATGCGCGGAACCGGCGTGATCTTCTGCATGCGGATGATCTCGCGCACCTTCATCACGGCGATGCCGTAGGATTCGTTGTCCAGCGTGATTGTGAGGTACTTGCCGGTGACCTGTGAAGGAACGCGGGTGACGGGAGAATGCGTGCTCATCCGGACGGGAAATGCATCGGGTCGGTCGGGCGGTATTGCCCAATCCATCGTTTCGGCGCACCGGGAGGCTTTCTTTAGCGGAAAGCGTACAAGGATAGCGCTTAGGTTTGGCCGTTTCGGATCCGATCATGGGTTAGGGGCTCCCCGCCACCTCGCCGGGCCATGTCGCTCTCTTCCTCCACCTTCGCAACCGTTGACGAGGCGGTCAACCGCCTCGCGGGTGAATTCGTGCTCGCCCGGCCGGGCCGCGACGATGGATTGATCCCGTCGTACAGCCTGCTTTCCGAAATCGCGGATGCATTGGGCGCGGTTCCTTCCGTTGCGCAGCAGGTCCTGCGGACGCGTGCGACATTGGACCACCTGCTCGATGGGGCGCAACCGTTCGACGAGGTATCGCTCGCCTCATTGGGAAACTTGATTGAATGGCTGCCGGGTGCGATGGCTGCGGTGCGCGCAGGCACGGAGGCGCCGGTTCTGGAAGGTGGCCCGGCCCGCGGTACCAAGGAGAAATCCGAGCGCTTGTGTTTCGGTGGAGAAGGCCGGGCAGAGCCCGTGACCTTGGATCGCCTGCTCGTCGTTGATCTCACCGAGAACCGCGATCTTCTTGAGGAATTTCACGCTGAGGCGCTCGACCATCTGCATCAGATTGAGTCGTCGTTGCTGATGCTGGATGAGGGGCCGAGGAACCGCGAGGCGCTCGACCGGATGTTCCGTTCGTTTCATACCATCAAGGGTGTTTCGGGCTTTCTTCACCTCGCCCCGCTGCAGGGTCTTTCCCACGAGGTTGAGTCACTTCTCGACAGCGCGAGAGCCGGTTCGCTGACCCTCACGCCGGAAATCATAACGACGATTCTCCATTGTCGCGATGCCATGCAGCGCCTGGTGAGGCAGGTCGGAATCGCGCTCGAAAAGGGTGATCCGCCGGAGGAGATTGTTCCCGTCGAACACCTGATCGCATCGGTAAGGCGGCTCGCTGAGCGACGCCAGGAAGGAGCGGTTTCGATCCAGAAGGACCCGGCCGCCCGACCGGGGAATGCTGATAAAGTGACCGGCGCCGACGGTGATCAAGGAGCGCCACGCACGATCCGTATCAGTACTGAAAAACTGGATACAATGATGGAGGCGGTGGGAGAACTGGTGATTGCCCAGACGCAGGTCGTGGAGGCGTCGCGCGCATTGATTGGAGAGAGCCCGGACCTCCAGCAGACTATTGCCCGGCTCGGGCGCATAACCCGGGGGTTGCAGAATCACGCGATGGCGCTTCGGATGGTTCCCATAAGACCGTTGTTCCAGAAAATGGGACGCCTTGTGCGGGATCTGACGAGGCAGGCAAACAGGAGGTGTTCGTTCCAGGCGATTGGCGCGGACATCGAGATCGACCGCTCGGTGGTGGAGGATATGGCGGATCCGCTCGTGCACATGATCAGGAATGCCATCGATCATGGGATTGAATCACCGGAGGAGCGTGTTGCCTCGGGCAAGCCGGAGAGTGGAATGATTGTCCTGAGGGCATCGCAGGAAGGTTCACACGTGCGCATCGACCTCAGCGACGACGGCCAGGGCATTGATCCGGAGGTTGTGTTTGCGAAGGCGGTGGAAAAGGGCGTTATCCCGCCGAATGCGGTGATGTCCCGGGAAGAGAAGCTCAATTTGATCTTTGCATCGGGATTCTCGACCGCCGAGGCGGTCACATCGCTTTCGGGTCGCGGGGTGGGCATGGACGTTGTCCGTCGCAACATCATCAACCTGCGCGGCTCCGTGAGAATCGAGACGTCGCCAGGAATGGGCACAACTTTCAGGATCACGCTTCCTTTGACAATGGCCATCATAGACGGAGTGGTGGTCCGGGTTGGCGCGGATCGATTCATTCTTCCCAGTGCAACTGTGCAGATGGCGGTCCGCCCGGATGCCGGTGTGATCTCGACCGTGCAGGGGCGCGGTGAGGTGCTCGACAATCGCGGACGGATCCTTCCAGTGCACCGGCTTCACCGAACATTTCAAATCCCAGGGGCGGTCGAGGATCCCACGAAGGGTATCCTCCTCCTCGTGAAAACGTCGGATCAGACCATGGCGCTGCTCGTCGATGAAATGATCAGCAAGCAGGAAGTGGTCATCAAGGACCTCGGAGGATACCTTTCGCGACTTCCTGGAATCACCGGGGGAGCAATCCTGGGTGATGGACAGGTCGCGCTCATTCTGAACCCGGACGCTCTTGTCGCTGCCTGAGTCAATTTCCAAAATACCCGCCCATGATCACCATTGATGAAGTCTGTCAGAAGGCGCTCCGGCTGCCGTGTTCACCGGTGCTGCTTCCCCGCATCATCGAAGTGATCGAAAAGGAGGATGTATCCATCGAGGAGCTTGAGAAGGTCATCCGCCTGGATCCCGTCCTGGCCAGTTCGACGCTGCGGCTGGCGAATTCAGCCTACTTTGCAGCGGGCGGCAATCGCGTGGAGAGCCTGGAGGAGGCGCTCCAGCGATTGGGATTGAAGGAGATTTTCAGGCTGGCGGCGCTGTCGCTCGCCGGCCGTTGGATGACACTGGATACGGATGGTTATCGCTGGGAAGCGGGGGACTTCTGTCGCCTGGCGCTGGTGACGGCGGTCGCCGCGGAGTGCCTCGCGGAGAAAGTCGGCGGCGTGGAACCGCGCACCGCCTACACTGCGGGACTAGTCCACGAGGTGGGCAAACTGGCCGTGGCGTATTCGTGCAGTGACTACTTCACGCGGATCCGTGCGCATCAGCAGGCAAACCGCTGTGTCTGGCTTGCGTCGGAGAAAGCGATCCTCGGATTCAACCACGCCGAGGTGGGATCGACGCTCCTCAGGAAATGGAACTTCCCGGAGCGCCTGGTTTGCGTGGCGTCCTTCAACCCCCCGACACACTCGGCTCCGGCGGAGATGATGCCGCTGCTCGTGAATGTGCATGCCGCCAAGTACCTCGCCGCCTCGCTGGGTGCGGGAGTGGCCGAGGACGGGTTCCTGTTTGAGCTGCATTCGGGATTGTTGATCGAGTGGGGATACAGCGCAGCCGTGCTGGAGTCCGCGCTGCCTGACGTGCTTGCGCGTTCGAGCAGGCTGCTCCGTGAGAATCTGCTCCACGGCATGCTCAAGTTTTGATGCCCGAAACGGCAGAGCCTGGCTCAAGTGCGAGGGGCTTTGGTCGATCAAAGGGATAACCGACGGGACTCCGGTTCAGGACCCGGATCATCCCTGCAGGTTGTTTCATAGTGTGTGTTTGTGTGGCTAACCGGCCGGGTGTCCGCATCCGGCCGGTTTTTTGTAGGCCGATGCCGTAGGGCCTTCACCTCATGTTTGCGAACATGCGGCCACCATCCCGTGGGTTGGGCCCGAACGCTGGCGCCAGAGAGCGCGCCCGTCGGCATCCCACCAGGCCACCAGGCCACAAGCCTCAGGAGCCGATCAGCCTCAAGCAGGTCCGGTTCAGGTCGTGGCCAGAGGCGTACTGTTGCGCCGGATGGCGGTGAGCAGTTCGCAGACACGTATCGGTTTGCGCAGGACCTCGGCCGCGCCGAGGCTTCGGAGTTCTTCGAGAATGGCGGTGGTGATGTATCCGCTCAGAACCACGACAGGCACGGCTATGCCGTCACGTGCAAGCGCTGCGAGCAGATCGCGGCCGCCTAGGTTGGGCATGTTCAGGTCCGTGACGACAAGGTCGTATCCGGTGGGTTCGAGACGGATCAATGCGAGAGCGGCGGCGCCGTCGGCGGCAGCGGTCACACGATGTCCGGAGCGCTGGAGTCCGATCGTCAATGCGCTTGCCACCATCTCGTCGTCTTCGGCGAGCAGAATATGGCGGCCAGGGCCTGCGGCCTCAATTGCGGGGGCGGGAGAGTTGAGCTGGGGTGCGGCCATGGGCCTGGGGCTCGGCAGATACACGCGGAATGTTGTGCCTTCACCCGGCGTGCTTTCAAACTCGATCCAGCCTCCGAGAGCCTGCACGCCCTTGCGGGTGATTGGCAGTCCGAGTCCGGTGCCGCGGCCGGATGCCTTTGTGCTGAAGAAGGGTTCGAAGATCCGCTGCTGCACGGCCTCGGACATGCCTGAGCCGGTATCGCTGATTTCGATACACTGACAGAGGCGGGGCAGACCCTGCGATTGCCCACTTATGGCGCTCCGGTCTGTCGCCATGAGGGTCGAGGTACTCACGCGTATGATGGGCTTCCAGTCGCGTGAGGGGGCCTTGGCGAGCCTTTCGAGCAGCGCGTCGCGGGCATTGCCCAGCAGATTGATCACGATCTGGGTGATCAGGGTCGGTTGCAAAGGCAGAGGTGGAAGATCGGGGGAAAGCAGGACAATGACGCGCAGGCGGGAGTCCAGCGTGCGACGAAGGAGCTCCACCGTGTCCCGCACGTGGGGGTTCAGCGGCTGCCAGACCGTGGGTTCGGTATCGTTGTTGCGACCCAGCGCTAGGATTCGCTGACCGAGAGCGATGGCCTGGGTGACCGCTTCCCTCACGGGCTTGACCTGCTCCCTGAGCCCGGGGAATTCGCGGTGGGCATTTTCAAGAAGATCGAGATGGATGATCGCGGGTGTGAAGAGATGATTCAACTCCTGGGCGAGGCCGCAGGCGAGTTGTCCCATCGAATCGAGTCGCTGGATGTTTCTCAACTGGGCCTCCAGATCCCCGCGCACAGTGATATCCTCGACGAAGGAGGTCATGCCTGTGAGCGTTCCCTTGGAATCGACTGATGCGGTGTGGACCCATTCACACATCCTGCGGCTGCCGTCGCGCCGGTTGTGCGCGTGATGCATGCGGTGGGCGCTCCGATCGAGCTGCGCCTCGCGCCATGCGGCCTCCACGGCGGTGCGTTCGTTGACGGGGAACAGCAGATCGATGCCGTTTTGCCCGATCGCTTCCGAAGCGGGAATGCCGAAGATCGCCTCGGCTGCCGGATTCCAAGTGCGTATGCGGAAATCCCCATCCCAGTCGATGAATCCTGACGGTGACTGTGCTGTAAGCACGGCAAGATTTCTCTCCGCCGCGCACCGGGCGGTTTCAGCAGCGACTTCGGCGGTGATGTCCACATGGTGGCCGATGACACCGATGATCTTTTCGCCGGAGCGCATCGGCGTGATCACCGCCTCGTAGTGGCGCGTTCCGTCAGTTTCCGGGGTGACGTACCGGTAGGTGACACGTTCGCCGACGATGGCCCTGTGAATTGCTGTTTCCCAGATCGGGTGCGTTTCCGGGGTGCGGAGATGCTCGCATTCCGCGGGTGTCTTTCCGAGGCATCCGTCGCCGCGCCGGGTTCTTGCGAGCCGGTTGAAGAGGCAGAAGCGGCCGGATTCGTCGATTGCCCAGCATTCGCAGGGAAGATCGTCGAGATAGTTCCGGAACTGGAGCTGGCTCGAAAGCAGGGCGGCCTTGCGAACAGCCGCGAAATGTCGCGCGAGCGCCGCGCGGCACCAGATGCCCGCACCTGCAAGGAGAGCGATGGCAGCCAGTGAAAGGAGGATTTGCGCGAAGGTCGCCATGACTGTTTCTTACGCCAGGGAATACTGCTCGGTCCTGTCCGGCGTCTTCAAGGTGAGGGAGCCGGACGCGAGTTCCAGGTGGACCGTGCGATTCACGTTTCCTCCGAGGTCCTCGCCGCAGATTGCGATCTGATAGACGTCGAGGATTTTCCGGACGGAGGCAGCATTGCGTTCGCCGATCTTGAAGGGATCGGTTCCATTGAGCACGCTTGCTCCACCTGAAAGGAAGACCCTCATCCGGCTGCGTTCGACCTTCATGCCGGAAAGCGAACGGAAAAAAATCGGCAGTCCAGTGTCAGCGAACATCGCGGGCTGTTTTGCGGCCTTGTCGGGGGAAATGAGGGAGTCGGGCAGCATGATGTGCAGGATGCCGCCGGCCTTCACTACCGGGTCATAGGCGATGACACCGACACAGGAACCCAGCGCGTAAGTGCTCAGCGTGACTTGCGGATTGTTGGAAACCGCGAGATCGCCCACGCCGATGACGACGCGTTGTGCAAAAAGTGCGGGGATGGCGGGGGCTCCGGACATGAATATTTTCCCCTCCCGTCACCTCGGGTCATTTCGCCCCGAGGCAATGGCAGGGGCCATGAGAAAAATTGGGACGGAATCGTCCATCTCGATAACTTCGGTTCCCTAGGGGTAAACTTGAGTAATCCACAAGGAATACACCGCACCCGGGACCGGTGATTGGCCTGGGCAATGCGCGCAATTTGCGCATCCGGAGCGTATACGCCGTTCCTTTGAGATCAACTGTAGACCAGGAGTCGCTGGCTTATGGGCGTCATCAGGTTGTGGTTCCGGATCTTCGAAATTGTGCCTGCGTTGAGGGTCTGTCCCTCACCCACAAGCAACAGGCCGTGAGGGCTGTAAAGTCCATTGGCCAGAACCATGCCGGGCTGCAGTTCGTCGAGCATGATCTCGCTGACTTTGCGGGGCAGTTGCAGCAGATGACTGACCTTGAGAAACAGTCGGACTGCCTCGGGATCGAGTGCGGTGCCTGATTGCGCGAGCACGGCTTCGATCGCCTGGTCCTTGGGGAGACCGCTTTCGACAAACCAGACTGCGACAGCTAGGCAGCGCGCCGTCCACGGGATAGATTTCCGGGAGAGGCCGTCGGGATACCCGCCGCCGTCGAACCGCTCATGATGAGCGCGAATCGTCTCGCCGACCTCGGACTGGCTGTCGACGTAGGATGCCAGCGTCTGGCTGTAAACCGGATGGCTGTTGATGGTGAGCTTGTCGGAGTCGCTCAGTTTTTCCGGCTGCGAGCGGAAAAGGCGAAGCGTGTCCCTTGGGATGCCGATCAGCCCAAGGTCGCACAGCCACGCGCTTGCCTTCAGGACGTGTTTTTCCTTTTCGCTGAAATGCTCGTTGTCCGCCATCTTCTGCGCGATCTCGACCATCGCCTTGGTTCGCCCGGCGAGGTATGGATCGTAGGTGCTGAGGATTCGGCTGCAAAGTTCGAGCGAGCGATCGTAGCTCGTGGAGAGCCCGCGATTGGCGACGGCGAGGGCGGCCTTCTGCTCCTCAAGGTTTCGCACCTGGCTTGAGAGGGCAGCGTTGGCGATGATGAGCTGTTCGTTGAGGCGGCGGGTCTCGGTGTTCAGCCGTTCGTTCTCGGTGACAAGCTGGTAGCGCGAGATGGCATTCTTGACGGTTGCGGACAGTTCCTCCCGCAGCCAGGGCTTCGCGACAAAGCGGAAGATTTCGCCCTTGTTGATGGCATCGATGATCGTCGGCAGCAGAAGGACCGCCGTGATGAGGATGCGCGAGGCGAGCGGATTGAACTTTCTCGACTCGATCAGGAAATCCAGCCCCATCATCTCGGGCATGCGTTGGTCTGAAATGATGACCGCAAATTGCCGCGTGCGGAGAACCTCCAGGGCCTTGAGGGGGTTGTCGCAGGCGACAACATGGTACTTTTCGCGCTCCAGGGTATCCCTGAGTGCGGCGAGCACGATCGGCTCATCGTCGACGATGAGGAGGGAGTTGGTGGCAGGCGGTATGGATCCTGGCGTCATGGAAGGCGAAGCAGCTTCGCGAGGGCGTCGACTGCATCGGACTCAGTGATGCCGGTCGGGAGGAAGAGGTCAACCTGCGCGCGCAGTGCCCCCGCCTGTTCATCCGAGGAGTTCACGATGTTCAATGCCAGACGGAGACCGGGATGATCACGCCGAAGTTCCGCCAGGAACACGCGCAGCGAGGTGTCCGGTTCGTCCTGGCGCACAAAAACAAAATCGAGGCGTGAGCCCTCTTCGCGCAGGTATCGCCGTGCGTGTTCAAGCGTTGCGATCGTGCGAACGGACCACTCGCGTGAACGCAGGGACTCCACGATCGGCCCCTCATCGGTCATGTCGCGTTCGAGGTACAATCCGCGCATCGTGCGCGGTATTGCGGCCTCGCCGGGGATGGGCGGCTGGCAGTGGTCGAGATCGACGAGCGGGAGAACAAGGACGATTTCGGTGCCACGTCCAGGGGTGCTTCGTGCCGCGATGGCGCCGCCGCAGGACTCTGCAAAAAGGCGGGCGTGGTAGAGCCCGAGTCCGGCACCGCGCGAGGCGTCCTTGGTGGTGAAGAACGGATCGAAGATGCGGTCGACATGGGCAGGCGTGATGCCGGTGCCATTGTCTGAAAAGATCAGCTCCACGGATGTCGCACGCTGCGGCGGCAACGGTGGTCGTGAGCCGGGCGCGGGGATCTGCCCGGCGACCACGGGGTTGAGCGATAGCCGGATCTCACCCGGACCGCGCAGTGCGTCCCGGGCATTCATCGCGAGATTCACCAGCGTCTGCCTGAACGCCGTCTCGTCGATGAACACAGGCCATTCCCCTTCCTCGACCGGACCGGCAAGCTGGGTGCCGCGGGGCAGGATGATCTTGAGCAGGTCAAGCTGCTCGCGCACGATGCGGCCGAGATTGACGTACGTCTTTTCGCCGGAAGCCTCGCGATTCAGATCGAGGATCTTGCGGAGAAGGCGCTGCGCCTGGCCGGCGTTGTCCTTGATCAGCCCCAGGCCATCGCGAAGCGGGTGCCGGTTCGGGAGTGTGTTGTGGTATAGTTCACTCAGCGAATAGATGCCGGTCATCACATTGCTGAAGTCCTGGAGCAGCCCGGATGTGAGGGTCGACAGCGATTCCCGCCATGCCCGGCTGCTGAGTCGGTGTTCGGCGATCTTCTGCCGCGTGATATCGAGCCAGATGCCTTCGTATCCAAGAACGAGTCCGCCGGAAGTGCGCACGGCCGTTCGAATGTCGAGGAGGTAGAGATAGGCGCCCGACTGGGGATTCAGGATCCGGTAAACTTGGGAGAACGGACGGTCGTTCATCCGGTTTCGCTCCAGTTCGGCGTGGAAGGCGCGTTCATCAGCTTCGTGAATGAGCCGAAGAAACGGCTGACCGTTCTTCGCGAGCGGCTGGGGTGAAATTCCAAGAAGGGCTTCAAAACCGGGCCCGACGTTGGCAAACGAGAAGTCTGAGCGTTGATGAAAGACGACTCCAGGGAGGAGCGTGAGCGTCTGATCGAGCCGGGCCTCGATTGTCCGCAGGCGCAGGAAGAGTCGCGCAAACGATGCGGGGTCTGCGGACAGGTCTGCCAGGCCGAGTTTTTTCAGTTCGGCGGGCGGTGCGAGCTCCGGTGCTAGCGTCACGGTCATGGCATCGCCAAAACGGAGACGGTGCAACCCGAGTCCCACGCCGGGCATGCCGGGTGTCAGTTCGGGTAGAAAGAGTGACTGCTCCGCCTCGAAGAGTGAGGCCGGAAGAATCCGGTCCCACAACGGGGAGAGTTCAGCGAGCAGCTGGCGAAGGGAGGCTCCCTCGCATGCGCGGGCAAAATGGGAGTCCTCCTGCGAAATTCGCCGGGCCTTGATTCGATCCTGAGCATCAATCACAAACTGTGCGCACGTCAAGGGACCGCGCGGAGTGGTGCGTGGTGACTCTGAGACCCAGGGCGAAGGCATGGGATTGCGCGCGGCCAGTGCGGGTCCGGCAGATGGAGCGTCCACGAGGGCGGGGAGAGGGGATTCAACCAGAGGCATGTGCGGAAAGGAGTGAGGTTCTGTTGAACGGGGAGCATGCCTCCACGGCCGTCTCCAAATTCACGAGGGAAACGAGATGTGACGCGATATCTGCGAGTGCGATCTGGTGCTGCGAGCCTCCGAGATCCCATGCGGCCTTTGGCATTCCATAGACTGCGGAACTTTCCTCGTCCTGGGAAAACGTGAGGGCTCCGTTTTCGCGCAATCGCAGCAGACCCTCTGCTCCATCCCGCCCCATTCCGGTGAGCACACCCGCAATGGCGTGCTTTCCCGCAATCGTCGCGGCCGAGCGGAACAGGAGATCCACCGCGGGACGCTGGAACCAGACCTGAGGTCCGCCGACCACGCGCACACGATAGCTTCCTGATTCCCCGTCGACGAGCATATGGCGGTCGCCGGGTGCGATCAGGGCGACACCTGCGGAGAGCAGGTCGCCATCGGCGGCTTCACGCACTTCCAGCCGGCATTGCGCATCAAGCCGTTCGGCGAGCGCCTTTGAAAAGACGGGTGGAATATGCTGCACGATCAAGATCGGAGGGAAATCTTCCGGCAACCGGGTGAGGATCTCGCGCAACGCCTCGGTTCCTCCAGTGGAAGCGCCAAGCAGGACGAGGCGGCGCGGATCGTGGGAGCGCGTGGGGTTTAGCGGATGCAGATTGGCTGAGGGCGTGATCGGGCCGACGCCCGCATCGGAACATGTATCGGAATTTCCGATACCCAATTCATGCGACCGGCGAGATGATGCCGCGGGAAATGGGGCCAGCCGTGCGGAGGCCGCGGCCTTGATCCTGGCGCGAAGCTGTGGAGCGAGATCGGCCATCGATTGCGTGGTGCCTGGTTTGCTGAGAACATCGATCGCGCCCAGTCGAAGAGCCTCGAGTGCATTCTGCGATCCCGTTGGCGTGAGCGAACTCAAGATGACGACGGGCATCGGTCGTTCCACCATCAGGATCCGCAGGAAGGTCAGGCCGTCCATTCGCGGCATTTCAAGATCCAGCGTCAGAACGTCGGGCTTAAGGACGACAATCTTTTCGCGCGCGACGTAGGGGTCGATCGCAGTTCCGACAACCTCGATCTCAGGATCGCCCGCGAGCGCGTCGTTGACAGCCCGGCGGGCGACGGCGGAGTCATCGACAATCAACACGCGGATTCTTCGGGCGATCATGGGTATCGCTGGGCTAGAGGGGTGCCCGGTAGGTCGCCGACTCCACGCGTTCCAGTCCCTTATGGATTCCGGTGAGGCTCTCGGAGTGTCCCACCATGAGGTAGCCGCCCGGCACGAGCAGGGAACTGAGCCTTCGCACGAGTTCATGGCGCGTCGGACGTTCGAAGTAGATCATGACGTTCCGACAGAAGATCACATGGTAGCGGTCGTTGAACGGAGGCGAGCCCTCGAGGAGGTTCATCTGGCGGAAGGTGACTGTCTCCTGGAGAAACTGCTTCACGCGGTAGTTGCCGTGCTGGGGGCCGAATCCCTTCTGGAAGCAGCGCCTCACCAGAGGAGTGGGAAGATCTTTCAGTGCCTCTTTCGAATAGACACCGATCCGTGCGCGCTGAAGGACGCGATGGGAGATGTCCGTGGCCTCGATATGCACAGGCCACGCGGGTCTGACGTGCTCAAGGGCCCGCATCAGCGTCATCGCGATGGAATAGGGCTCTTCTCCCGTGGAACAGGCGGCGCACCAGACCTTGAAGCTCGGCCACGACTGGCCCTCACGACGTGCGATCATTTCGGGAACCACCGTCTTCGCGAGAAAATCGAAATGGGAGGGCTCGCGAAAAAAGGAGGTGTGATGCGTCGAAACCGCATCGATCAAATGCGAAATTTCCTCCTCGCCCTTCTTGCACTGCAGAAACCGGCAATATTCGCCAATGGAAGTCAGGTTCGTGGCACGTAGACGTCGACCGAGCCGCGCGGACACGAGTTCCCGTTTTGCTGGCCCAAGATGAATCCGGCTATGGCTGTACACCAATTCCCGGATAAACTGATAATCGCGGTCGAGCATGCGTATCTGAACGCATATCGGCGTGATCGATTTCCAATAAAGATTCCCCCCCGGAAATCAGGTATTTTACCCGGGGTCGTTTTGATATCGGCAATATTTGCCGCTGGGGGTCACCGAGGGCATGACTTGTCCGGCGAGGACGAATGCCGGCGGCGGGCTAATAGTTTTTATCATATTGGTAACCAATGTTTTGAATTATGCATGCTGGGCATGGCACAGGCATTGCAATGGCGGTGAGGTCATGGTTGATCCCATCTTTCAGTCCGCCAACTACCAACTCGCCCGCAAGTTGCTAGACGCGTCGGTCCTGAGACAGAGCGCCATTGCGTCGAACATCGCCAATGCGGAGACGCCTGGTTTCAGGCGGCTGGATCTTTCGCCCGATTTTGCCGCGCAGCTCAAGTCGCGTCTGGCTGGAGGGAGCAGTGACTTTTCAGGGGTTTCTCCGGCGCTTGCCGAGGATCCGAAAGCGCGCGCGGTGCGTCCGGATGGCAACTCTGTTGAAGTGGAGAAGGAGCTTCTCGAAATGAACCGCAATACGGTCGAGTACGAATTTCTGACAGATCTCGTCAGCAAGAACATCAAGCAGCTTCGCCTCGCGATCACGGGACGCGCGGTGTGATGAGGCTTCCACCCCAGGAAATTTTGACCTGCTCATCCGCTTTTCTGCGCTTCCAACATGAATCTCATTGGTGCCATTGATGTAACCTCCAGCGCCCTCAACGCGCAGCGCACCCGCCTCGACGTGGTTGCGCAGAACATCGCGAATGCGCAGACGACGCGCGGTTCCGATGGAGCTCCCTACCAGCGGAGAATGGTATCGTTTGAGACGGAACTCCTCCGCAAGCAGGGCATGTCGGGTGAGGCACTTCAGTCTGTCAGGGTTGGCGAAATCACGACCGACAAATCGCCCGGTCAGCGCGTCTACGATCCCCAGCATCCCGATGCGGGCGCCGACGGCATGGTCCAGCTTCCCAATGTGAATCTTGCCTATGAAATGGTCGACCTGATCACGGCCACGCGGGCCTACGAGGCCAATCTCTCAGTTGCGAAGAACGCGCGACAAATGGCGATGAAGGCACTCGAAATCGGCCGATAGGTGCCGCACCCCATTTCCCTCTTCTAATTCCTCATGTCCCTAATCGGTTCCATCGGCGGTATCCAGCAACCCCTCCCCATGCGCCTTTCCGGCACCAGCTCTGTCGAAGGTCCGTTCTCGCCGACAGCGCCGAAGATCGGCGCACCGATCCCGCTGACGGACTCCAAACCTGCGAGCTTCAGTTCTGTGTTTGAGCAGATGGTGGCCGCGGTGGACGGTAAGCAGGCCGAGGCACAGGCGCTGACACGCCAGGTACTGCTTGGGCAGAATGACCAGCTTCATACGAGCGTCATCGCCATGCAGGAAGCCGGCGTCGCCTTCCAGTTGATGGTCGAGGTGCGCAACAAGCTGGTCGACTCCTATCAGGAACTGATGCGCATGCCTGTATAGCTGAGCCTCGCCCGCATACCCTGAATATTTTTCCAACCATCGCTGCGACTGGCGCATGAAATCCTTTGCGATCTCCCTCCTCGGACTCTGGAAACAACTCGGCCTCAATCAGCGCGTCACGCTCTCCATCGCCACGGCAGCCCTCGTCGCTGGCCTGGTCGGCCTGGTGATCTGGTCGCGACAGCCGGATTACCAGCTCCTGTACGGACGTCTGTCCGAAAAGGACGCCGCCCAGATTGTGAGCACGCTTCAGTCACAGAACATCCCGCATCGGGTGACGAATGGCGGCAGCACGATCTATGTGCCGGCCGACCAGGTTCACCGCCTGCGCATGGACCTTGCTGGCAAGGGAGTGCCGACCGGTGACGGCGTTGGATTCGAGATCTTCGACAAGGGACAGTTTGGTCTCTCTGACTTTGTGCAGCGCACGAATTACCTGCGCGCTCTCCAGGGCGAACTCGGCCGCACCATCAGCCAGCTTGATGGTGTTCGTGGTGCGCGCGTCATGATCGTTCAACCGGAGAACCGGCTGCTTCTCACCGATCAGGGTGTGAAGCCCACGGCGTCGGTTTTTGTGGAGCTTGCGGGTGCACGCCTGGAAGTGGAGGCGGTGAACAGTATTAGACACCTTGTGGCCAATGCGGTCCAGGGGCTCAATCCCGACCAGGTGGCTGTCGTGGATCAGAAGGGCAGGGTGCTTTCCGAGGACTTGCGCCAGGACCCGCTCCTCAGCAGCGCTTCCTCACAGATGCGTTATCGCCAGCAGATCGAGGACTATCTGGCGAAGAAGGTGGAAAGCATGCTGATTCCCGTGCTCGGCAGCGGCAACGCGGTGGTCCGCGTATCGGCGGAAATCGACACCGAATCCACGACGATGATGCAGGAGAAATTTGACCCGGACGGACAGGTCGTGCGCACGCAGACGACCACTGATGACATTTCCAATTCCACCGAGCGGCACAACGTCGGCGTTGTCGGCGTCACCGCCAACACCCCCGACAAGCCGGGCACACCGTCCGCCGAGGCAGCCCGTCCGACAAACGTGACGGAGTCCAATCGCAAGAATCGCACGACCACGTACGAGATCAACCGTTCCGTCACCAACACCACCCGCCAGCCGGGCTCCGTCAAGAACATCACCGCTTCAGTGTTTGTCGCTCAGCGCATGGTTGCAGCTCCAACCGCTCCCGGTGCTGAACCCGCGGCGCCGACCCCGCAGCCCCGCACGCCCGAGGAGCTTCAGGCTCTCCGTCAGATCGTGCTCAACGCCCTAGGGGTAAAACCCGCGGCCGGGCAGTCGATCGACTCCGTCGTGACCCTGCAGGAAATTCCTTTCCAGTCGGAAACCGTTTCCGCCGGCATCGAGCGCATCGAATCGGCCACCCGTGTCCAGGGATGGATCGACGGCGCCAGCCGCTATGTGGCCGTTGCAGTTGCCCTGGGTGTACTCGTGATCTTTTGGCGCATGCTGGGACGACAGAAGCCGGAAACCGTCCCGGTCGAGCTGCTCACCGTGGATCCGCGTGATGCCCAGCGACAGATCCAGGGTGGCGGCGCGCTGACGCCTGAACTGCTCAACGAACTGATCAAGCAGAAGCCCGCGAACATTGGCACCGCGCTGCGTGACTGGGTTGCGGTGAAGAAATCCTAAACCCGAGAACGGACGCTTTTCTCATGGCAACAAGCACTGCGACTGAATCCTCCGCACCCGCTGCAATCGACTACGGCAAGTTGAACCGCCTTCAGAAGCTGGCGGTGTTTCTCATCGTTGTCGGCACGGATTCCGCCGCGCAGGTGCTGAAGATGTTTGACGATGCCGAGATTGAGCAGGTCTGCCGGGAAATGAGCCAGTTTCCCATGGTGCCCGACGGACTGCGCAGGCAGGTGCTCGACGAATTTGCGCCGATCATTGGTGAGAGCATGGAGTCCTCCCTCGGTGGGCTCGATTATGCTCGTCAGGCCATTGAGCGCGTGCGGGGCGACTACAAGGCGAACTCGATTCTCAGCCGTGTGGGCTGCACGCCCGGCGGCACATCCCTGGACGTCATCCAGGACATCGCCGAAATGGAAGGCCGACAGATCTTCAACCTCATCAAGAACGAGCAGCCGCAGACAATCTCCTTCGTGCTCTCGTACCTGAATGCGGAGAAATCGAAGGAGATCTTCATGTTGCTCAGCCCCGAGATTCGTGAGGATGTGGTCGAGCGCCTCGGAACGATCGACAGCACTTCCCTCGACCTCGTTGGCAAGATCGTGCGCAGCCTCGGCAAGCATTTTGATACGAAGGCACGCCCCACCTTTCATCGGAGCGGCGGTGTGCGTGCGGTGGCGGACCTGCTCAACAGCATCGACAAGGAAACGTCGAAAGGGCTGCTCGCCCGTGTTGAGGAGCGCAACAGCGCGCTTGGTTCCGCGATCCGGAAAAAGATGTTCAGCTTTGAGGACCTCAGCCGTCTCCAGGCAGCAGATCTGCAGCGCGTGCTGCGCGAGGTGGATTCTCAGAACCTGGCGACTTCGATGAAATCGGCGAGCGAATCGCTCAAGGACCGGATCTATGGATCCATTTCGAAGCGCGCCGCGGAAAGCCTGCGCGACGAGATTTCGATGCTTGGAGCCGTGCGCCTGAAGGACGTGGAGGTCGCGCAGGAAGCGATCATCCAGGTCGTTCGCAGGCTGGAGGAAGAGGGAGCGATTTCCCTCGATGGCGCGGAGGCCGCAGTCGTCGCCTGAAACACGACACACCTGCACCATGGCAATTCCCTTCCGCAAACTCATCGCCTTCGACAGACCGCTCGCGTCGGCCACGATTCCCGGGCTGTCCGGACGGCAGTTCAGCGAAAGCGAAGTCGCGGCGGCCCGCGTCGCCGGCTTCCAGGAGGGCGCGGACTCTGCCCGGGCGTTCGCGAGCCAGCAACTCGTTGAATTTCGCGCGGAGGTCCAGGCGCTTCAGGACGGCGTATTCAGCAGGCTTGCCGAGTCCGATGCCGCGATCGTCCGACAGGTACATGCGGCCCTTCCGAACCTGGTCATGGAAATCGTGCGACGCCTGCTTGCCGGATACGAGCCTCCTGCGGAGGCAATTGAAAAGATCTGCTCCGAGGCGCTCAGCCAACTTTACCCAGAGACCGAGAATCTCGAACTCCTGGTGAGTCCGCACGACGCCGTCATCATGGAAAAAATCTCCCCCACCTGGAACAGTCGCTATCCAGGATTGCGGATAACGGCGACACCGTCACTGGCGCCCGGAGACTGCCAGGTACGCAGCCGCTTCGGTCTGACGGATGCGCGGCTGGCTTCCAAGCTGGATACCCTTGGGCGGGAGTTCCTCGCCGCGGGTTGACCACCGAGCCATGGCTGCCGACATCACTCCGATCTTTGACGACCTTCGCGTCCAGCTGCGCGCCATGCCGGCTGTGCGCCGACTTGGTCGTGTCACAAGCGTCACCGGTTTGATTGTCGAGAGTGAGGGACCGAATGTCGGTCTCGGCGAACTTTGCAAACTGCGTTCCGATCGTGGTGAATTCGATTTTCTGGCCGAAGTCGTCGGATTTCGTGGCCAGCATGTTCTGTTGATGCCGCTCGGGGAAATGACCGGCCTGCATGCGGGTGCCGAAGTGATGGCCTGCGACTTCCCGCCGTTGCCGGCGCGTGGACCCCAGCTCCTGGGTCGAGTGCTGGATGCGCTCGGCCGCCCCATCGACGGGCTGGGTCCGATCCGCACGCAGCGCGGTGATGTCACCGCGTCGAAACCTCCGCACCCCCTGCGGCGTCGCCGTATTCATGAGCCCTTTGTCACGGGCGTGCGGGCGATCGATGCCTTTGTGCCGCTCGGACGCGGACAGCGGGTGGGCCTCTTTGCGGGATCTGGTGTGGGCAAGTCCACCCTGTTGTCGATGATCGCCCGCGGTGCCGACGCCGATGTCGTCGTGGTGGGACTGATTGGTGAACGCGGCCGCGAGTTGCGCGAATTCATTGAAAAGGACCTGGGTGAGGAAGGACTCGCCCGTTCCGTCATTGTCTGCTCGACGAGCGATACTCCCGCTCCGCTTCGTATGCGCGCGGCCTATACCGCGACGGCGGTTGCGGAGTCCTATCGCGATGCCGGGGCGAACGTGCTCCTGCTGATGGACAGCGTGACCCGTTTTGCAATGGCGCAACGCGAGATCGGCCTCGCAGTCGGCGAGCCGCCGGCGACGCGCGGCTACACACCGAGTGTCTTCGCACTGCTGCCTCGTCTGCTTGAACGTGCGGGTGCGGGAGAAACGGGAACAATCACCGCGCTCTACACCGTGCTCGTTGAAGGCGATGACATGAATGAACCCGTTGCCGATGCGGTGCGGGGCATTCTTGACGGACACATCGTCCTTTCTCGTTCCCTTGCACAGGCCAACCATTATCCTGCGATTGACGTTCTGGAGAGCGTGTCTCGTCTCTCGCGTGACATTTGTTCCGCCGGTGAGGTTGCTTCGAGCGGCCGGGGGCGGGAGCATCTCGCGCTGTACCGAAGAAACGAGGATTTGATCACGATTGGCGCCTATCAAAAGGGCACAAACCCGGCGCTCGACCAGGCGGTCAGCCTTCACGAGCCGCTGCGGGGATTCCTCCGCCAGGCAATCGATGAACGGGCGGATCGTACTGCAACCTTTGGAGAGTTGAAACGCATCGTCGGCTGAGGGTTACCGCCATGAAACGTTTTCAATTTCCGCTCAAGTCGGTGGTCGTGGTGCGCGAGGCCCGCGAGGCACGGGCACGGGATGCGTTCATTTCGGCGGTGCGAGCCGTAGTATTGGCTGAGAGTGAGGTTGAGCGCGTCGTGGCAGAAAAGGCCGCGATCGAAAAAGTCCTGCTCGATGAGCGCCAGCTCGCATTTCATGCCGGCGAACAAGCGGCATTCATGCGGTCCCATCAGCGTCTGGTATCCCGTGAAGCTGAAGCACGTGCCGCAGTCGGCAGGGCAGAGCAGGTGCGCGAACAGCGCCGAGGGGAATGGATGGAAACGCGGCGTGACGTGCGTCTGATTGAAAAGCTCAGGACCTCGGCTCTCGGCGAGTACCGTCGCGAATTCGAGCGGGAGGCCCAGAAATTTCTCGACGACCACACGAGTGCTGCGGCCGCCCGTGAAGCGGGGGCGCTCACCAGGAACCAAACTTGCCCGACATGAAACTCCTCTCGAATCCCATCGTCATCGTTGTCCTCGGTCTGATCCTGGGGGTCGGCACCAGCACCGCTGTGATCTGGACCACCGCGAAACCGTTGGTACGGCAGATTGCCGAATCCTTTGCCTCGGAGAACAAACCCGCGCGTCCGGAACCTCCGTGGGATTTCTGGACGATTGAAGTTGAGTCCCTCGCCAAAGAGCTGAAGGAGCAGAAGGCCGCGCTAAAGCAGCGCGAGGAAGGCATTGCAGCGCGGGAATCACGCCTGAAGTCCGAGCAACAGGAGCTTGAAAAGACCCGAAAGCAGATCGAGGCGCTGCGAAGCGAGATCGCGACGAAGATGATCGAGGTGCAGGCCGACGAAGCGAAAAATCTCAAGACCCTGGCTGCGACGTACCGCAATCTTTCCCCGAAGACAGCCGTGGCCATCCTTCGTGAGATGGACGAACTGACCGTCGTCAAGGTGCTCTCGTTGATGAAGACGGATGAAATCAGCGCGCTCTTCGAGGAGATGGGCAAGTCGGGTGATCCCGCGCTCATCAAGCGGGCCGCCCATCTTTCGGAACGCATTCGTCTGCTGAAGGCGGCGCGTTCGACAACGACAGCAAGCACATCCCCGTAACTCTCCCTTTCGTTTCAACTCTGGCGCGCCAAGGACGGTGCGTTTCGCGGCCATGGACGGATCGCCCCCATGTCACTATCCACCTCCGTCCTTCCCTTCGAACCGACAACAAAGATTTCCCCTGCATCCGATTCGGGTCTGCCCGATGATGTGATGGAGAGTGACGCATCCTGTTCAGACGCATTTGCGGACATTTTTGAGGAGACCGCTGATGGCGGCGTCGACAAACCTGCGGGTAGCCCTGCAACCGATGCGGCCGTCATTGCCGGCTTGGCGATGGCCCCGATGGGCACACTCATTCCCATGCACCTGGCAATGGCGAAGGCATGCGGGCTGACGCCCGGAAGTGTTCCTGCCGAGGCTGTACCGGATGAGGCGGATGGCTCGGTCACGGAGGCGATTTCGGACAAAGTCGTTTCAGAGGACAACGAGACCGTCGAAGAAACCGATGACGAGGACGACCAGAGCGTGTCGGATTCGAGGCTGAGTCGCGAGGGCTCCCTGACGACTCCTGCCCCATTGGTGTTGGTGGAGAGTACGGTCGCGACTGCAAGATCTGCGAATTCTCCAATTGAATCCCGTTCAACCTCTGAGCCGCAGCCGCAGCCTGCGCTGGCAAGGCGGGCGGTGCATCTACGACGACTCGTTTCTTCCGACTTGGTATCACCGGGGCAACTGCCGCAGTCTGCAGGAGCCGACGTTGATGTCCGCGTAGGAGCTCAGATTGAGCCGTACCTGGAGCTGACTTCGACGATGGGATCCTTTCCAACGTCCTCTTTCTCAAGTGCGCGCTCGGTTGCTGGCATTGGTCCGCAATCACCTGAGCCGGGAATGGCTCACTTCGCCAACGGTCTGCCTGCAGGCGACCCTGGGGCTACCGGGAACCATGCGAGCCTCTCCCCGGCCAGTTCTGCCGCTCAGATCACAGATGCTATATCGGATTTGACTGAACCTGTTGCCAATAGTCAGCCCGACAAGGTTGGGAGCACGTTGAAATCCGACAACGAAATGTCCGGCGATAATCCGTCGCCCGCGATCGTTGGACTCCCGTCCATGGGACCGCAATCGCGTGTGCCGAGTGGGAACCGTTTTATCAGCGGCCAGAACTTGGGTAACTCCGTCCCTCCGGCGAATTCCGCCATTCCCGTCTCGCCCAGTTCTGAAACTAACGCGGCGGATGTCCTTTCGAAGTCTGTGGCAGGTGCTTCAGTCGGTAAGCCTGACATCGCGGGCGAAAGCCCACTTCCTGAGGGGAACACCCTGAAATCAGGCGAAGACCTACCCGGCAAAATTCCGCCAGCCGCAGGCGTTGGAAGCCGTTCCCTGGCGGCCGGAACTCGGGCCTCAATGGTCATGGTGGAAAAATATGCCGACAGTGCAGCGCAGATCCAATCGTCGCGGAGAACTGACGCCAGTCTCAGCTCAGGTATCAATAAAAAGGTGTCATTAGATTCGGTAGATGAAAGACTTATGGACCATCGTTCCGCGGTTGGCACTGAAACTGCAAACCCGGTGACTCCCATGCTTCATGATAGCCGTCATCCCCGTTTTGCTGCGCTGCAGGGCGAGCCACTGGTATCGGGTGTAGGCCATTCCGCCGAGCAAGGATCTCTGGGTCGAGCAGCCTCGGAGGCGACGGCACCAAACAGCAAGGCAGCCGTTGCGGCCGTGGAAGCGATCCGCCAAATCACCGATGCTGCCGATGTATTGTGGGCAACCGAGCGCTCGGGAGTGAATCTCAAACTGAAGCTTGATGATGTCGGTGTTGCCGTGAGCGTGTCCTATCGCGACGGCGAAATTCGTGCGACGTTTCATGCTGACTCGCCGGAACTTCGCAATGCGCTGAGCACGGCGTGGGAAAAACACGTCTTCTCCATTTCCGATCAGAAACCCTACCGGTTTGCCGAACCCGTGTTCTCAAGTTCGAACACGTCGTCAAACAGTGAGCAGGGATCCTTCGCCCAGGGCTACTCGATGGGAGGAGATTCCTCACGCCAATCGTCACAGCAGGCCCAACGCGGCAACCCTGATGTGATTCGGCGCAGTCGCCGCGGCATCTCCTCAGTCGGAGCACCTGTCGCACCTTCGCAGGCAGCTCAGGTGTCTGGAAACTCATCCCGGCTCCAAGCCTTCGCCTGACAAACCCTCCCACCATGCAGATAGAATCTCAATCCGCGATCTCCAGCAATTTTGCTGAGCAGGTACAGGCCCGGACTCCCAAACAAACGCTGGGACAGGAGGACTTCCTGAAGCTCATCACGGTCCAACTCGCGCATCAGGACCCGATGAAGCCGATGGAGGATACCGCCTTCATCGCCCAGATGGCCCAGTTCACCAGTCTTGAGCAGACCACACAACTGAACCGGGAATTTGCCTCGCTGCGCGCATCGAGCGAACTGAGTTCCGCGGGTGGCCTCATCGGTCGTCAGGTCACCGTCCTCGACTCCGATAATCTTCCGGTCACCGGCATCGTATCCGCCGTCGACAACACGACCTCCACGCCACGTTTGGTGATCGATGATGTGCTCTATCCTTACGCGAGTGTTGTGCGCGTCGAGGCAGCTCCCACCGAATCTGCAACAGTGCCGGACGAGACAGCCCCGGTACCCTGAACTTTCGAAATCACCGACAACTCAACCTCAACCTCAGTCAATCTTATCATCATGTCACTCATTGGAACTCTCACCTCAGGCGTCAGCGGAATGAGGACCTTCACCAAGGGCCTCGAAGTCATCGGCAACAACATCGCCAACGTCAATACGGTCGGCTACAAGAGCACACGCGCGGTTTACGCCGACAGCTTCAGCGATACCTTGCGCGGTCCTGCTCCCTCGACAGCGACAACCTCCAACCAATCCGCCCTGCAGATCGGCACTGGCGTCAAACTTGCCTCCGTCGTGACGCGCTACTCCCAGGGTTCACTCAACACGACTGGTGTCGCCACTGATCTAGGCATTTCCGGGAATGGCTATTTCCGGGTGCAGAATCCTGTCGACAACCAGGAGTATGTCACCCGCGCGGGTGCATTTCGAATCGACGATACTGGTTATCTAGTGACTTCCCTCGGCTATCGCGTCCTCGGCCTCACTGGAGGCGTTGCGGGCACCCCTCCGGCGACGCTTGGACCGATTCGTCTCGCGACGCTGGCACCTACGGATCCGCAGCGGAAAGAAATCTCGATCGACCGGACGGGCAATCTCATCGAATTCTATGCCGACGGCACGTCAGTGACGACAAATCAGGTTCTCCTCCAGAATTTCGCCGATCCTTCATCGCTGGTCAGGGAAGCGGACAACCTTTTCTCAGGCATGCTCACAGCAGGCCCGATCGGAGGTGCCACCATGACCGCTGCCAACAACACACCAAGTTCCAACGGACTCGGTAGCATTGAGTCGGGCGCACTGGAACTGTCGAATGTCGACCTCACCGAGGAGTTCGCAAACATGATCACGACCCAGCGGTCGTTTCAGGCGAGTTCCCGCCTGGTCACGGTCACGGATTCCGTTCTCGAAGACATCGTCAATCTGAAGCGCTGATTTGAATTATTGGTTGGCGCCTGGACCCGCGCCGGTCCTTCCGGGTTTGCGCTGATTCACACGTCCTTATCGAACTGAACACCTTTGCCACATGGCCGCCAAGACTGAAGCTCCTCCTGCCGCAGCACCAACTGGAGACGCGGAAGCGCCCGACCAGAAATCTCCGGGCACGCTTGCCAAGCTGGTTCCCATAATCGCTGTCATTGTGCTGGCACCGGTGGCGTCGTGGGCTGTTGCGAAGTTTGTGATCATCCCGCAACTGAAGCATGAACTTGCTTCCCTCTCGCCGACGGATGGCAGTGTTGAGTCGCACGCCAGCGCTCCTGCGGCCGCGCATGGCAAAGCGGAAAAGGAATCGGGCGGGCATGGCAAGAAACAGGAAGGCGCCCTGGGTCAGGGAAACAGCTACACCTTTGAGAATGTTGTCGTGAACCTGGCCGGTACGATGGGCACACGCTATCTCAAGGCCACGTTCATGGTCTCCGGTTCAGATGCAGGGCTTCGGTCCCAGTTTGAATCCAACAAACCGAAGATGGTGGATGTTGCGCTGAACGTCCTGTCGGCTCTCACCCTCACCGACCTGGAGGAGCCCGGATCCAAGAACATCATCCGTGAGAAGCTCATGGGCGCATTTAACCAGGCGCTCGGAAAGAAGGTCGCAGAGCAGATCTACTTTTCCGACTTCGTGGTGCAGTGAACTGCTGAATGTCTATGGCGGACGAAACAAGCAATCCCGTGCCCGAGGTCCTGGATCAGGGTGACATTGACCGCTTGCTGGCGGCCTCGACCGAGGCTCCGAAGCCGGTCGTGTTTCGCGCCGACGGAAGGCGCCTTCAGTCGGCGGACATTCCGAAGATTGAAACCTATGATTTTCGAAATCCGGTATTCCTGGCAGAGGCGGATATGCGGCGCCTTCGTCTGCTGCACGAGGATTTCATCCGCTATCTTTCAGCCCGGCTGTCCCTTTTTCTTCGGATGGAGTTTGGCCTGAAGATGGCAAAACTCACGACCGTTTCCTACGGAAAGTTCACGGAGAGCCTGCCGAGCCCGACGCACATCTGTCTATTCAAGACCGACCCCTTGCCGGGAGTCGGCATTCTCGAT
>CAUJJL010000027.1 GCA_963205455.1 Verrucomicrobiota bacterium | reverse complement strand
GGAGATGTCGACGGAAAGTCTTAACAAGAAGGGGCCTTCGTCCTAACAAACTGGCAGTGTTCAGGGCAAATTCGGGTGCTCGTGTGGGGTTGGCGGAGCTCAACGTAGGACGCGCCAGACTTAGGCGTTGGCAACGGTAGGTTTCCCGGATGAATTCATGGGCATGACAAGCACTTCACCGAGCGTTGGCATCATCATGGGGAGCACATCGGACTGGGCGACGATGGAGCATGCAGCGCTGATTTTGAATCAACTGGGGATTCCCTTTGAAAAACGAGTCGTGAGTGCCCACCGCACACCGGAGGTGATGTTCGACTATGCGAAGTCCGCGGAGAAGCGCGGACTCAAAGTCATTATCGCGGGCGCGGGTGGTGCCGCACATTTGCCTGGGATGACGGCCTCGCTCACGACACTACCGGTTCTCGGTGTGCCGGTCGAAAGCGCAACCCTCAAGGGTGTCGATTCGCTGTATTCGATCGTACAGATGCCCGGTGGGGTACCGGTGGCCACATTTGCCATTGGGAAGGCCGGCGCCATCAATGCGGCGCTCTTCGCGGCCTCCGTCCTTGCAGGAACGGACCCTGGCATTCGGACGGCATTGATGGAATTTCGCGCTGCTCAGACCGAAAAGGTGAAAGCGGCAACGCTCTGATTCAGCAGCGCCATCGGCGATGATCGGCGCAGCATTTGCCATCCGAAAGGATGAGCGAATTGACATCGAGTTCGCGCGAATTTGCGTTGCCGAAGTTTTTGTAGTTCGCTGACTTCAGAAAGCCCAGAGATTTTTGCTGGCGCTCTGCACGGTGTTCTGGGAGATTTGCGGGAATGTCCATTAACACTTACGACGAAGTCCCTTACCCAAGTTCATCCTTTCCTCAGACACATCCCATCAAGCTGGCAACGATTGCCCGTTTGTTTGGCATGAGTCCCGCAAAGCCAGACAACTGCAACGTCCTGGAGTTGGGCTGTGCGGATGGCGCGAATATCATCCCGTTTGCGCAATTGTATCCCAATAGCACGTTTGTCGGTGTGGACCTTTCCGCCCGTCAGGTAGAAAGTGGTCAGAAGGCTATTGCTGAGGTCGGCCTGAAGAATGTTACCCTTCAGAACAAGAACATCCTCGAATTCGATGCCGAGGGGAAAAAATTCGATTTCATCATTGTCCACGGCATTTTCAGTTGGGTGCCCGAGGACGTCCGCAACAAGATTCTCGACATTTGCAGCACGACGCTGACCGACAACGGCGTTGCTTACATCAGCTACAATGCGCTCCCTGGCTGGCACATGCGCGGCATGATCCGCGACATGATGCTCTTCCACACGCAGCAGTTCTCGGATATCCAGCAGCGCATCGGCCAGTCCCGCGCCCTGGTCAAGTTCCTCGCGGATTCCGTTCCAACGGAGAACAACCCGTATGGTCAGTTCCTCAAGAATGAGCTGACTGCCATGCAGGGCTGGGCGGATGGCTACCTTCGGCATGATTTTCTCGAAGAGGAAAATCGCGCATTCTATTTCCACGATTTTGTCGAGACGGCAGCGAAGCACAATCTCCAGTACCTCGGTGAGCCCGAACTCAGCTCGATGCTGGCGTCCAATTTCCCGCAACAGGTCCAGGAGACGTTGCAGAAGGTCGGCCGCAACATCGTCGCGATGGAGCAGTACATGGATTTCCTGCGCAACCGGATGTTCCGCATGACGCTTCTCGTCAAGAAGGACACCAAGTTAAACCGCAGCATCGATGCAGGAATCCTGAAGGAGTTCTCCTTCGGAGCGCTCGCGCGCCCAACCAAGGAAGACATCAATCTTCAGGCGGGTCAGAAGGAAGAGTTCCGTCTGGCTGGCGGCGCGACGATCACTTCGGACAGCGCGTTGGTAAAGGCCATTTTGGTTTCCCTGAACCAGGCGGGGCTGAATCATATTTCGTTCGGCGAACTGATGTCTGGAGTCCGCGGCCGACTGAACCAGGGCGGTTCAGCCGTTCGAGAAGCAGGTCATGAGGCTCGCGAAGAAGCCGTGATTGCCCAGCAGCTTCTGCTGCTTTACAGTCGCGGCCTTGTCGAGATCGTTGCGACGCCACATCCGATCACCACGCTCAAGAACGAAGGGAAGTTGAAGGCCACGGCGTTTGCCCGCTATCAGGCCCTCAATGAGCCACGCCACGTCACAAATCTCCGTCATGTCTCGATCCGCATGGATGCGTTTGCCCGCCACGTCGTATCCCTTATCGACGGCACGCGCGATGTCGACCAGATCGCCGACGCGATGGCCGACAAGGTGAAGGCCGGTTTGTTCACCGTTCAGGAAGGCGGAAAGAATGTCACGGAAACCGCGCAGTTAAAGGCGCTCCTGATTCCGAGAATCAACGTCGTGATCGGGCAGGTTTCGCTCATGGCCTTCCTGCAATCCGCGTAACAGCAGGGTCTATTTCAACCATCATCTCCGCCTGCCGAAAGGGGGCGGAGATTTTTTTGTCGGCGAATTCGCGAAGGTCAGGCAGTGTCCATGACCGCGCGCATGCCAAGCTTTTCTCTGGTCACACCTTCGCTCAACCAGGCCGCCTTCCTCCGCGCTGCAATTGAGAGTGTTCGCACCCAGGAGGGAGTTTCGATCGACTACTTCGTGCTCGACGGTGGATCGACCGATGGATCCCTTCGCATACTGCAGGAGTATGGTGACGCGCTTCGCTGGCACAGCGGACCGGATGGTGGACAGGCGGCGGCAATCAATGCGGGCCTTCGGGAGACACACGGCGAGATCTGCGGCTACCTCAATAGCGATGATGTGCTCGTTCCGGGTTCGCTTGCGGCGGTGGAGAAGATCTTTGCGGACCATCCTGAAGTCGATGTGGTTTACGGCGATGCCTCGTTCATAGATGCGAAGGGGGTCCGGACGCGCCCGTACCCGACGGTACCGTTCGATTTTGATGTCATGGTTCAGCACTGCTTCATCTGTCAACCTGCGGCATTCTGGCGGAGGTCGGTGCATGAACGTTGGGGATGGTTTGATCCTGCCTATGACAATACGTTCGACTACGAGTTCTGGCTGCGCCTTGCGACCCTCGGAGCTCGTTTTCTCCATATTCCCCGGATACTGGCCGAGTCGCGCGAGCATGCGGATACCAAGACGCAACGCCAGAGACGGGCGATTTTCCGGGAGATCCGCCAGATGGAGCTTCATCACCTCGGGTACTGCGGTCGCAATTGGTGGGAACAGGCACTCCGATATCAAAGGGATGAGGCAGGCAGCCGGATCGGGCGGCTCCTGCCCGGCAAGAGAGACGAGCGGCTCTACGGCTTGGCGTGGTGGCCCTATGTGTTCTGGCGAAAGCGCCTTGGCGGCCCTTTGTTCCATTCTCCTGGAGACTGGAGGGCCTAGGGTTCTGCCAGTGCAATCCTGACTATCGTTCCCGTGGAAATCTTCACCATTCTTGGGCCCATTTTTTTGCTCATCGCCTTGGGCTCTGCACTGCAACGAGCGGGGTTCTTTGGCGTAGATTTTCTGACCGGAGCCAACAAGCTGACCTACTGGGTTGGTTTACCCGCGCTCATTTTCATCAGCCTGATGAAGGCCGATCACTCGGACGTTGCGATAGGCCCACTCTTGTTGGCGCTCGTACTTGCGACATTTCTGTCTGTCTCCCTTGCGTGGATTATTGCGCGGGCCATAGGGGTGAAACAAGGAGCCGAAGGAACGTGGACGCAGGCCGCCTTCAGGGGAAATCTTACCTTTGTCGGCCTGCCGCTGATCCTGACGACACCGGGTCTCCCAGTCACGGCCGCAATCCTTACGCTTGCGCCGCTGCTGGTCGTATACAACGGGCTTTCCGTGTCATTGCTCCTATTGAGCCGCCATCGCGGGGCAGATGGAGTATTCCGGATGGTGGCGAAAGAGATTGCGCGCAATCCGATTGTCGTCGCGAGTGTGGCGGGCGTGCTTGCCTATCTGCTTAACCTCTCCGTCTGGGTGCCTGTAAACCGCAGCATTGAGCTCGTTTCCCGAATGGCGGTGCCGCTTGCATTGATCTGCATTGGGGGTGCACTTGTGGTCACACCCTTTCGCGGAAATCGCCGGATCGCGGTTTGTGCGGCCCTATTCAAGACAATCGTGTCACCACTCGTTGGATACGGAGTTGGACGATTGGTTGGCCTTGGAGCTCCAGAGATGCGGGTGGTCCTGATCCTGATGGCGTGTCCAACTGCTGCGGCGTCCTATACGATGGTCAGGGAACTGGGTGGCGATGAGAATGTCGCCGCGAGTGCCATCGTCATGAGCACCCTGTTTTCCATGGCGTCGCTTTCGATCGTCCTCGCTGCGACGTTGGAATAGACTCAGGACCAGGCGAAGTTGAAGCTGATGCTGATGCGTTCGGCCTGCGAGTTGTTTTGCGAGACCTCATGCCGAAGCCAGCTTTCAAATAGGATCACATTGCCTGCTTCCGCGGGATAGGTGATGTATGTCCGGTTCGCGTCACTTGCGTCGGTACGCTTCGGTGGCGCAGCCATCAGTCGGGAGAGGCGGGGGTCTTCAAATTTCAGGCCAGGGCAGGATGGAGGGGTGACCACGTAGTACGTTCCGCTTATGAAAGACAGAGGATGGAGGTGCATCGAATGTGCGGCCTTGGGTGGCATGATGTTCACCCAGCAGTCCGTCATCGCGACCGAGCGTCCCCTGAGGTCCATGTCGAGTTCGCGGGTGAAAGTCATGACGTGCCGGGTTAGCTTCTTTTCCAGGTTCTCGAACGAACTCGAGAAACGATGCAGGGTGTTCATTGAGGCGTAGCTCGTGTAGCCACCGGGATAGTTCTTCGCCGACCATTTCCTCCCGGCATGGTCGAAGCCCCGGAGCTGGCGACACTCTTCGGCGAGTTCGAGATTCAGTCGTTTGATTCCGCGGGATTGAAGCGGTTCGCAATAGACAAACGTGGAGAACCAGGCTCGGGAACCCATGTCAGCGAACTCCTCCCATCAGTCGTTTCGTCCATGGAACGAGCGCAAGCATCACCAGGGTGGCTGCACCAACGAAGAGGGCCTGGTGAAGGAAAAAGTCCGCGAGCCTGTCGGGATTCGTCGAGGTGAAGTTTCCAGCGAGGACACCGGCGAGTTTATTGCCCAGGGCGGCGGCCAGGAACCAGATGCCCATCACAAGCCCCATCAGTTTCTGCGGGGCGAGCTTGGTCATGGTGCTCAGGCCAACGGGGCTCAGCATCATTTCGCCGACTGTCTGGAGGAAAAAGAGCACGAGCAGCCACATGGGGGAGACCTTTCCTTCGGCCGTCAGTTTCGCTGCCGGGACCATCCAGAGGAATGACAGGCCTACAAAGAAGATGCCGAGCGCAAACTTCAGCGGACTTGACGCCTGGCGCGACCCGAGCCGTAGCCACAGGTAGGCAAAGATCGGTGCGAGAATAATGACCCAGATTGAATTGACGGACTGCCACCAGGAGGAGGGAAAACTGTGACCAAAGAGCTCGTTGCGCGTGAGTCGGTCGGCAAATAGGCTGATTGAAGAGCCCGTCTGTTCGAACAGGGCCCAAAAGATCTCAGCCGCGATGAAAAATATCAGGATTGCCGCGATGCGTTTGCTGTCCTGGCTCGGGCGAAAGGCAAAAAATACCACCGCGGCCACTTGGATGACAAAGAGGAACCAGACGAGGTTCGGATGGTCGTCGCTTATTCGCATGAGGGCGATGAGCGCGAATGATCCGAGCGCAACCAGCGCAAGCTTCCCCCAAGGGCGAGGCTCGCCTGTGGAATGCGCAGGTCCGCTGCCGACATGCGCGAGCCAGTCCAGGCGCTTGAGGTAGACAAGGAGCCCAAAGGTCATGCCAACCCCGGCCGCTGCAAATCCCCAGTGCCAGGACGATTGAGGTGAAATTCCCCAGGATGCGAGGATGCTCTTCCATCCGCTTCCTTGTGCGAGATAGCCTGTGACGAGTGGGGCTGCGAAGGCGCCAATATTTATACCCATGTAAAAGATCGAGAAGCCTGCATCGCGGCGTTCGTCATCCGCTGAATAGAGGCTTCCGACCATTGTTGAGATGTTGGGCTTGAGAAGGCCGGTGCCCAGCGCGATCAGGGTCAATCCCGCAAAGAAGCTGGGAGTGGACGGGAATGCCATGGAGAAGTGTCCGCAGGCAATAATGACTCCGCCCCAAAGGACGGCTTTGCGCGCGCCGATGAAGTTGTCGGCAATGAATCCGCCTAGGATCGTCAGTAGATAAACGCTCATCGTGTAGGTTCCGTAGATGGACGTGGCGTGTCGTGTCTCGAAACCCATGCCTCCGCGGGCAACCGATTCGACCATGTAAAGGACCAGGAGCGCTCGCATGCCGTAGTAGCTGAAGCGCTCCCACATTTCCGTAAGGAACAAAACGGCAAGGCCGCGGGGGTGCCCGAAAATTTCAGTACGCTGTTTGACTGCGGGTTCGGGAGAGGGGACGGACCCCGACGGGAAACTCATAGGCTTGCCCGAGATTTGGCAGGGTGTCGGCAGAGAGCAAAGCCGAATCGTTTGCCAAGTGCGGCTTGCCCCAAGATTGGGATCTGGATCGCCCTAATTCGGGTTATTTTCGCGCTTTAGGATGCGCTTTCTTGACTTCAACTCCCATGAGGGCGCGCCGGGGAGACTTAGGGTTTCACGTTGAAATCAAAATTCTCGAACCCACCGCGTCCCATTGATGAAAACCATGAAAACACTGACACAGGAGGAAGCATCGCGGGTGATCGGAGGGGAGCCCTTGACAGCTGGGGCCGCCATCGTCTTGGCACTCTTCGGCGCTGCCGCCTACATCGGCAAGGACATCTATCAGCACTGGGGAGAATTTAAGGAGGCAGTTGTTGATGGCTGGAACAACTCCTGAGGAGGAATTGACGATGAACATTCTCCATCAAGACGATCTCTCCGTGGTTTCAGGTGGGGGGGGCGACCCTGCCTATGTTGATGCTGGTCAGTTTATCGGCGCATATGCGAAGTCGGTCCTGGAGCACATCTACTATGGTCCATTTACCGCTACTTTCGCGTTCTTTGACGCGTTGGCGTACGCGTTTGAGGACTAGCATCCAAAACTGAACGAGGCGAACACGTCGTGCGGGAGTCGACGGCCTGTTCGCCTCCACTTCACACATGAAATTCACCTATAAACAGTTCATCATCGGCGTTTCGATTGGCTGGTTCGGCGCCATGTTTATCACGAAGTACTGGATTCAGATTAAGGATTTCCTACATTCCCTCTTCTGACGGGAAGATTGGAAAACCAAGCGGTTTTTTCTTTTAATGCATTGGTTGTGCATCATGGTGTCTGCTCGCATCATGATTACGGAACCCCGCTCCAATGAGTCCCCTTTGGATTGTCCCACTTTCAGCGAGATGCCGGGAAAGAGCCGCTTCGTCACCGCGCCAAGGTATTGTGCCAAGCCAAGACCAGCGTCGTCTTTCGTCAATCTGAGTCATGGCGACATCAGGCGAATCGTCACCGTCCATCAGGATCGTGTGCTCCTCGAAATCCTGGGGAGTGCGTTGGAAACTGAGTTCCCCAATGCCGTCCTCGAAGGCGCCGTCTCAATTCAAGAATTGCGAAACAAGCTAACGCATGAGCCGGCGGATTTGTTGGTCGTTTCAGCAAGTCTCCCAGGTGAGGATGCATTTTCAGCTTTGGCTGCCCTCAAACAGACATATTCCCAGCAGAGAATGCTGTTCGTTACGACGCGATGCGACTATCTGATCGTGCAGACCTTGCGATCTCTTGGGGCGAGGGGAGCAATCGATACGACCACGGATGACATAGACTGCTTCAGGCAGGCCCTGCGCCGCGTTGCGGCCGGGCAAACTTATTGGAGCGCCAACCTCCAGCCGATGTTGCGCGGCAGTTCGCCTTCGATTGCGATCCTTCGACATCTCACGCCCATGGAAATGTACCTGTTCGCCATTCTGGGGGATGGCTGCAGCGACGGAGTGGCAGCCTCGATGGTGGACCTTTCGGAGCAGTCCGTGCACAGCTATCGCAAGAGGCTGCACCGCAAACTGGGAATCCAGCACAAGGGAGACTTGGTCACCCGAGCGTTCCAATACGGTTTAGTTCGGGCCACGCCCGACGGAGTGGAGCGTCCCGGGTTGGAGTTGCTGCGTGCACGCTGTCCAGCATCGCGCCGAAAGAATGCCAAGCCGTTGGCGAGAGATTCCATGGCCAAAAGCGTTTCGCCTCGCGCTAGTGCAATGTCTCAATAAAGGCTTTACTAACGATTCGATCCCATGCCAAACTCGGATCATGGCTCGACCGAAGCTCGACTTTGCACTCAGTGATGAACAGCGGCGCGAACTTGAGCGATTGGTGCGCGCTCCGTCCACG
>CAUJJL010000026.1 GCA_963205455.1 Verrucomicrobiota bacterium | reverse complement strand
TCAATGCCAAGCGCCTCGCCGAGTCGGCGGAGCGATTGGGCACGATGCCCCACACCGAGTGCAAAGTGATGCGTCGGCCCTTCCGCGACCCAACGCTTGAGAAATGTCCTTACATCCGGGCGGAAAAATCCCCGGGTATTGGTGTTTCCCGTCGCGGGTATCGGTCCGCGCACACTTTCGCCCTCGGCCACGATGAACTTGAACCGTCCCTGCGCGGTGACGCCGATGCTGAGCATCGTGATCGGACCCTCCTTGATCTTGAACTCGACGCTCGCGCCATGTCCCGGTTTGCCATGGTACTTGATCAGGCTCCGAAGCACGGGCCTGCCGTCCGCAATGTTGATGTGATGCGGGCCGTCGTGACCCACCAGGACAAACCCCTCCTGAAAATCAATCGGATGGAACTCGGCAAAACTGCCTCCGATCCCGAGCCGATCCATGATCAGCATGGCAATGCAGGTCTTGAGATCGGACTCACCGCACATCGGAAACCCTGCCGCCGTCAGCAGGGAATTCCCCACGATGAGATTGGTCACGATCTTCCGCAGTGTGCTGCCGGGCTCCCCCTCGTAATAGTAGGCGAGTCCGTCGAGTTGATGGTGCGCAATGAACTTGTCCAGGGTGACGGCGACCCTCGCAGCGGTATTCAGATCCTCGTCGGTGAGTTTCCGCGTCACCGGATCGGCCTTCGGATCGGGTGTGTCGAAGAGATTGAGAATTTCCTGGCACTTCTTCTGCGTCTCCGCATCGGTGACCTCGCGCTCAAATCGGAGGAGATCATCGGCTTCGGTCTGAACAATGTGGCATCCGAATGCCGCGGTCAGCGCGGCCTGATCGGTCTGCATGTCGAACATGTGCTCGATCGGATGCCCGAAATGCCCCACCCGCGCGCGCTTCAGGTCATGAAGCACCATCGCGATCTCGCACCATTCCACGATCTCCGCATCGGCAGCCGGATCGTCATGCAGGGTGCCAAGAATCACCTCCGGCGGACGCTTGCCCATGCGGACGGCCACGCCGGTGAACTCCGGCACCGAGCAGAAGTCATCATTGGCAAGCTGCATGTGCGTCGTCGCACGGGGGTAGTCCAGCGCACCCAGCGGCTGCAATGCGACCAGCACAATCGGGATGTCGAGCGAACGCACGATCACGGCAAAGGTCGCCGAGGTGGCATAGGTCACCATGTCGCAGAAAACCAGATCCAGGTCGGCTGCCTTGAGCCGCGGCACCAGGGCATACGCGGACTGCGCACGGTCAATGAGGCCGAAGTTGGTGACAGCGACGCCGGTCACGGACACCTTATCCACGAGCACGTCGATCTTCTTCAACAACTCGTCCTCAAGGCCGGGGAACTGGTTCCAATAGGCATGGTAACCCACGCCAAAAATTCCGACACGTGCGGTACGAGGCTTGCGGCGCGCAATGCGGGGGCGCACAGACGCGGTTTCAGGGAGATTGGGCGATGCGAGAAGTTGCATGGGAATTGTCAGCGAAGGCTGCGCCCGGTGCGAATGATGATCCACGCGAGGGGATAAACAACGGCCGAGGCTAGAAAAATGGGGCCAAACGAATAGTGATCCACGACGGGCCCGATCACGAGATTGGAGGCCATGCCGGCAATTCCGCCGCACATGCCGGTAAGACCCACAGTCGTCGCAATTTCGTTCTGTGCGACCGTCTCTCCAACCAGGGTCATGTAGTTCGCAATCCAGATCCCGTGCGCGAAAAGCAGCACCGCCATCAGGGCAATCGCCAGCGCCGGTGTGCTAGCCAGTGCGGCGGCAAACGAAGCCGGTGTAAGAAGAGCGGCAACGAGCATCAGGCGCATTCTCGCGCGTTTGTGATCCCACCCGCGGCGAACCAGCGAATCAGAGACATAACCTGCAGAGAGGTTGGAGACTTCGAGCGCAACAAACGGAATCCAGAGCAACGCACCGATTTGTTCGAGGGACATTCCCCTTTCCCGATTCAGGTACTGGGGAATCCAGAACATGTAGAAGTAGAACACCGGATCGAAACAAAACCGGGCGATGAGAAGGCGACGGACCTCGGGTCGCATCAGGAGATCTTTCCAGCGCGGCCCGGATTGCACGGTGGTGCTGCGCTTCGCATTCGGAACTCCGACATAGGCGAGTCGCCAGGCAATCCACCAGATCAAGCCGAGGACGGCGGTTCCCGCAAACGCCCCCCTCCAGCCCCAGGTCGCCGCCGCCCAGACCGTGAGCGGGGGTGCAAGGATCGCGCCAAGGGCCGAGCCACTGTTGGCAAAGCCTACGCCAAATCCGCGCCGCTCCGGTGGCATCCACTCAACCGCACCCTTTGTCGTGCCGGGAAAACAGGGCCCCTCGCCGACCCCGAGGAAGAACCGCGCGATGCCGAGGCTCCAGGGTCCGGTGACAAATGCATGGGCGGCACTGGCCAAGGACCAGAACCCCACGGAAATCGACAGGCCGCGGTGGGTCCCCAATCGGTCCATCACCCATCCCCCAAGCGCAAGCATCACCGTGTAGCTGAGGACAAAGGCGAACACGATCCGTGAGTAGATCGTGTTGGACAGCCCAAACTCCGCGGTGATCTTGGGGGCAAGAATACTCAGAACCTGCCGGTCGAGGAAGCACAGTGCAGCCGCAAAGAACAGCAGCGTGCACAGGACCATCGCCCGACGCGGACTGAT
>CAUJJL010000025.1 GCA_963205455.1 Verrucomicrobiota bacterium | reverse complement strand
GCCGATCGGCCGAACATCCTCTGGATCACCTGTGAGGATACGAATGCGCTGCTCGGGGCCTATGGTGACCCCCTTGCGCGAACTCCGCATCTCGATGCGTTTGCGAAGCAGGCCGTTCGTTATACAGAGGCATTCTCCTACACAGGTGTTTGTGCGCCGAGCCGCTCGTGTCTGATTACCGGAGTCTATCCTTCGCGGCTTGATTCCGGAGGCATGCGTTCCTCCACGCGTCTGCCGATGGAGGTGAAGGCATTCCCCGAATACCTGCGCAATGCGGGCTACTTCACGACGAACAACGTGAAGACCGACTACAATTTTGCACCGCCCAAGGCGGCATGGAATGAACTGAGCCGGACGGCGCATTGGAAGGACCGGAAGGATGGACAATCGTTCTTCGCGGTCTTCAACATCATGGTGACCCACCAGAGCTATATCTTCAGCGCCGGAGCGGAATCACCTGCTTCAGCCAACATGCCTCCGCTGGTGACCGATCCCGCCAAGGTGGTGATACCCCCGATTCATCCCGATACGCCCGAGTTTCGAGCGGAATGGGCGCGTCACTATGACAACATCGCCCGCATGGACGCAGAGTTTGGCCGCCGCCTCGCGGAGCTGGATGACGCGGGTCTCGGTGAAGATACGATCGTCTTCTTTTTCTCCGACCATGGAACCGGCATGCCATCGATCAAGGGTTCACTCTGGAACATGAGCATGAGGGTTCCGCTCATGATCCGGTTTCCAAAAAAGTGGCAGCACCTCGCGCCCACGGAGGCGGGCGGCACGACGGACCGACTCGTATCGTTTGTCGACTTTGCCCCGACTGTGCTGACGCTTGCCCAATTGCCGTTGCCTGCCTCGATGCAGGGAGTTCCCTTCCTTGGTGATCGTGCCGGCGGAGGCAGGAAACTGATTTATGGAGGCAAGGACCGAATGATTGAGCGATCGGATTGCATCCGCACCGTGCATGACGGCCGCTACCAGTACCTGCGAAACTTCCTTCCGCATCTTCCAGCGGGGCAGTTCATCAGCTACAACAATCAACATGCGAGCATGCGTGCGTGGGCCAGATTGCATGCGGAGGGAAAACTGACGCCTGCAACGGACCGCTTTTTCAGGGCGCGCCCCACGGAGGAACTCTATGATGTGGTCGCCGATCCCTGGTGCCTGAACAACCTGGCGGGCGACGCACGCTACGCGGAAAAGCTTGAGGCGATGCGGGCGGAATGCCGCGAGTGGATGCTGCGCACAGGCGATCTCGGACTCCTGCCGGAGCACGAAGCCTTTGTACGCGCCGCCGGAAGCACGCCGTGGAAAATCGCGCTCGATGAAACAAAGAATCCGCTGTCGCAATTGCTCGGCGCGGCTGACCTTGCAAATCGGCGCGATCCGGTGGTGCTGCCTGATCTGCTCCAGCTCTTGAAAAATCGAGACGCCGCGATGCGTTGGTGGGGGGTGACTGGCATTCTTGCGCTCGAGAAGAAGGGGCGTGCCGCGATGAGCGCAGTTCGCGAACTTCTTTCGGACGCGTCTCCCAGCGTGCGGGTGGCGGCAGCCGAGGAAGTGCTGAGATTCGCCGACAAGGACTTTGAGAGCGCACTGCCTGTCCTTGAGGCTGCGTTGCAGCATGAGTCCGCCCTGATCCGCCTTGCGGCATTGAATGCCCTTGATCGTGCGGGATCGCGAGCGCGCCCTGCGATACCGGATATCGAAAAGGTATCACGCAAGGACGCCGACAATCCGTATGTCGCTGACTATGTGGGGCGCATGTCCGGTTACCTTCCGGCCCGCCTGAATTCGGGCAGCGACTGGTAGGTGACGGAAGCCGACGCCTGGCTTGTGGTGAGGTCAGTTTTCTGTGCACTTGCCCGAACACTGGCGCCGTTTTTCATGAAAGGCCATGGAGGACGACGCGCCAAAGGATGCTGGTGTTGGAAGGCCCGGGGGCGAAACTCCTGCGCATCGGCAACTGAAGCGTCTCGCATTCGAATGGGCGCTGGCGAACCGGCTACCGCTCGCGGGATTTGAGGTTCGTGTGCCTCGAAGCGGGTATCGTGCGGATGTTGTGGCGTTGTCCCGGCATCCGACCGGTGATCATGGCGTGTGCGCGGTTTTTGAGTGCAAGCAGGCCAGGTCGGATTTCCTGCGGGATGAAGCGGACGAGCCGCGGGTCAGGCTGCGTCGCGCGGAGCTGACCGAGCGGGTTCACTCGCTGCGTTCGCTGATCGGCGTTCACCGGCCCGATCTTCGCCGGAGCGAGGAGTTGTTTCCGGAGTTCGAAGAGTTTGATCTTCGTGGCCTCCGGCATGAGACGCTGGAGCAACTGGAACGTGAGCTGGAAGTCGTGCAGGAGAAGCTCATTCATGGCGTAAAATTTGCGCGCCTGCGACGCTACCGGCTGGCGGACCATCTCTATTTGGTCACGGAGCCGGGCCTCATCGAGATACACGAGGTTCCGTCCGGATGGGGATGGCTTGTGCGTTCGGGCGGCACGCTGGATCTGCGATTGCGACCCGTGAGGCATGGCACGGATGCCTCCATTCGCCTCGCTTGGCTGGAATCGCTGGCGGTGGCCGGATCCCGTGCGCATAGGATGGAGAAACGGGGACTACGAGGGACGATTGACTGAAAGCGCGCGGCTTGGGCTTTGCACTTTCGAGAATTTTTGGAAGGCTCGGGGCATGGGCTTGGCGACAATCGATTTCCGCAACACGAACACCGTTTGGTCCAGCGTGATGGTTGAAACGCTGGTGCGACTGGGGATGCGCCAGGCGGTGATTTCGCCTGGGTCGCGGTCCACGCCCCTGACCATGGCGCTGGTGCGTCACCCAAGTGTTGAGACGATTCCCGTGCTCGATGAACGCTCGGCGGGATTCTTTGCGTTGGGACTGGCTCGCCGCGCGCGGAAGCCCGTGGTCCTCGTGTGTACGAGCGGATCCGCCGGCGCGCATTTTTATCCCGCAGTCATAGAGGCGCATGAATCGGGAGTCCCCTTGATTATTCTCACCGCGGATCGTCCGCCTGAGTTGAGGGCGTGTCATTCGGGTCAAACAATTGATCAGCAAAAATTCTACGGCGGCTATGTCCGCTGGTATCATGAGTTGGCCGTGCCGGAACCGATCATGGATCGGATGCAGTACCTCCGCCAGCAGGTGGCGCAGGGATGGAGGCGCGCGAGCGGTCCTTTTCCAGGCCCCGTGCACTTGAATGTCCCGTTTCGGGATCCGCTTGCTCCGACTTCCGACGGCAAGACACAAGAACTTGAGGAGAGGATAGGGGGCGCTTTTTTTGAACACCTGGATGCGGCTCCGCCGATCAAGTCGGAAATCAAGACGGTTCTGCGCGCGGGCACCGCTCGTGGATTGATCGTTGCAGGCGCCGCTGTTCCGGATGATCCCGCGGCCTATGCGAGTGCGGTCGGTCGAATTGCCGTTGAAACCGGCTGGCCGATCCTTGCGGATGCGTTGTCCACTCTGCGCACGGAGGAGGTGGATTCAAGGGCGGTGATCGTCACGGCATACGACGCCATCCTCCGCCTGGAGCGGACGGCGCGGCAGCTGGTTCCTCGTCAAGTCCTGTGTCTTGGTTGTTGGCCGACCAGCAAGGTGCTGCGTGCCTTCATGGAATCGAGCCTGTGTGAAGTGCTGTTGGTGTCGCCCACCGAGGACAACCGCGATTCCCTGCATGGGCGCACCCGGCAGATTGTCGCTCCCGTTGAGACCTTGGTGGTGGAAGGACTTCCACCGGCAGATCCGGCCTATGTGGAATCCTGGCGCCGGGCTGAGGCTGTCGCACGAGCCGCGCTGGATGCAGGCATGGAGGACTGTGGTCAGTTTGAAGGAAAAGCGGTGTGGCTGCTTGCCAAGGCGCTTCCCGAGGGCACACCTGTTTTTGTCGCCGGCAGCATGCCGGTGCGCGATGCCGAATACTTGTGGCCTGCGAACCACCGACGACAGACGCTGGCGTTCAACCGTGGTGCCAATGGCATCGACGGCACGCTGTCTTCCGCGTTGGGCCTGGCTCACGACAATCGGCCCTCGGTGCTGCTCACGGGCGATCTGGCCCTGCTGCATGACACCAACGGCGGACTCCTACTCAACCGGTTCCGCGGGTCGCTTACGATTGTTGTGATCAACAATCGAGGCGGCGGCATTTTTGAGCACCTCCCGATCGCGGCGTTTGATCCCCCTTTTGAGGACTATTTTGCGACGCCACAGAGCATCGAGTTTTCTCGATGGGCCGCGACGTACGGCATCGACCATGAGCTTGTCCGTGACTGGATGACCTTTGAGCAACGGATATCGACGCTGCCGACCAAAGGGGTGCGACTTCTCGAGATCCGCTCCGACCGCAGGGCCGATGCGGCATTTCGCAAGAAGCTGTTTGCGACCGTCGCTGACCAGGCCTCGCAATAACTGCATTCTGTAAGCCGCGAATCGAACTGCTTCCTGCCGATGCCTCGATCGGCTCCTGCCCGGAGGCAAGTGTGACATCGCCGCGTAGCTTTCCAATCTGCACTTACGCCTACAACTGGACCGGCAGTCCGATCTCGATGATCTGTGTGGGGGCGATGCGGTAGTAGTCCTTGACCGAGGTCGCATTGCGGCTGAGGAAGGCGTAGAGATTTTTCTGCCACTGGAACATGCGCGCGCTGCCGCCACCGAGGATCATCTCGCGATTGAAATAGTAGGTCGTGCTTTGCGGTTTCACTGGAATCCCCTGGGCCATGATGCGTTCGACGAGCCGACTGACGTCGGGCAGCTCCATATAACCGTAACGCACGATGGCGCGCCAGACCCCTTCGCCCATGAAACTCAGTGTCATACGCTCCTCGTCGTCGACCGACGGCACCTCCTCCGTGCTGATTGTCAGGAGGAGCACCGTTTGCTGGAGGCACTTGTTGGCCTTGAGATGGTGGAGCAGCGCGAGAGGCGTGCCTTTGGGGGTTCCCACCATGAAGACCGCGCTCCCGGGTACGCGCACGATATTCTTGCTCTTGGCGATGCTCGAAAGCTCCAACTCGGTGATGGCGTTGCCGTAGACGCGCTCGCGGATCTCGGTCTTTCCCGTCTTCCACGTGTGCATGATGGCAAACATGCCCGCGGCCAGCGCGAGGGGAAGCCATCCGCCATGGATGATCTTCGGGACGTTGGCGGCGAGAAAGCCGAGGTCCACCGCCGCGAAACACGCGCACATCGCCAGCGCCCCGCCGAAGGACCAGCGCCAGGATTTTCGAGCCACAAAGAAGAGTGCGAAGGTTGTCACGGACATGGTCGCGGTGACGGCGATGCCGTAGGCACCGGCCAGCGCGGACGACGTCTTGAACATGAGCACCGTTGCGATCGAGGCGATGGCCATGCACGTGTTGACCAATGGGACATAGATCTGCCCCCGATGCTCGGCATTGGTGTGCCGCACGCGCAGACGGGGAAAATATCCGAGCTGGATGGCCTGCCTCACGAGGGAGAATGTGCCCGATATCAACGCTTGGCTGGCGATTACCGCGGCAATGACCGACAGGATGAGGAGGGCGGTGCGCGCTGTACCCTCGGGGGCGAGCGAGAGGAACGGATTTCCATTGTCGTATGGATGCGAGAGAACGTAGGCGCCCTGTCCGAAGTAGTTCAACGCAAGCCCGGGAAGCACGAGGGTGTACCACGCACGAAGAATCGCGGGTCGTCCAAAGTGTCCCATGTCCGCATAGAGGGCTTCAACCCCGGTGATCGCCAGCACGACGGATCCCAGGATGCCTGTCGCCTCTCGCGGATGATTCTGGAGGAGCATGTAGGCGTGCCCCGGGTTAATGGCCCGGAGGATCGCCGGCGTGTCCAGGATATGAAAGATACCCAGTGCTCCGAGCACGAGGAACCAGGCAGTCATGATCGGACCGAACAACTGCCCGATGCGATGGGTCCCTTTGTGCTGCACCCAGTACAGGGCCACGAGTATGGCGATGCAGGCCGGGACAACATAGGCCTCCGAGGCTGGCAGCACCAGCTTCAACCCTTCCGCCGCGCTCAGCACGGAAATGGCGGGGGTGATCACACCTTCTCCGCAGAGCATGGAAGCGCCGAGAAGGACGAGCGTGACACCGACGCCGATTCTGCCGGTTGATTGTCTGGCACGTTCCAATCCGCTCAACGCCAGCAGGGCAAAGATTCCTCCCTCACCATGATTGCCTGCCCGCATCACGACCGTGATGTATTTGACGCTCACAACAATCAGGAGCGACCAGAAGATGAGCGAAAGTACGCCCATCACTCCGCCAATCCGGTCGGCCGGCGCGAGATGCTCGATCGATTCGCGAAAGGCATAGAGCGGGCTCGTGCCGATGTCGCCAAACACGACACCCAGCGCGCCTGTCATCATGGCAAGCTGAATGCCACGCTTTGACGTGGATTGGGCGGACGGCTGCGACATGGGCGCCATTGTTTCTTCAACAATCCCCGCGCTCCAAGCCCATTTCTCGCTTTATAATCGGCCGGTTGCAACTGTGGTGCATTGACGTGCGGCGTAAGCCGTCCAGAGTGGAATTCCTATGAATTCGTTGGAGTGGAAAGCCGCCAAAACCTACTCGGATATTCTCTATCACAAGATGGACGGGATCGCCAAAGTGACGATCAACCGGCCGCATCGGAGGAACGCCTTCACCCCGGAGACGGTGTTTCAAATGTATGACGCGTTCATAGATGCCCGGGAGGATCCAGGTGTCGGGGTGATTCTGCTCACCGGAGCGGGCCCGCATACGGACGGGAAGTACGCCTTTTGTGCCGGGGGCGATCAGTCGGTTCGCGGGCATGCGGGCTATGTTGGCGGAGATGGCGTGCCCCGGCTGAACGTTCTCGATCTCCAGAAACTGATTCGCTCGATCCCGAAGGTCGTGATTGCCCTGGTTGCGGGCTACGCTATCGGAGGGGGGCATGTGCTCCATGTCGTCTGCGATCTTACGCTCGGCGCCGACAACGCCATCTTTGGACAGGTGGGGCCGCGCATGGGAAGCTTCGACGGTGGGTTTGGCTCAAGCTACCTTGCCCGCCTGGTCGGCCAGAAGAAAGCGCGCGAGATCTGGTATCTGTGTCGTCAATACAATGCGCAGCAGGCGCTAGACATGGGTTTGATCAATGCGGTGGTGCCGTTGGCTGAGCTGGAAGCTGAGGGGGTCAAATGGGGACGCGAAATCCTCGCGCACAGTCCGCTCGCGATCCGATCGCTGAAGAGTGCGTTCAACGCTGATCTGGATGGACAGGCCGGCATCCAGGAACTGGCCGGCAACGCGACGCTGCTCTACTACATGAGCGAGGAGGCCAAGGAATTTCACGGCGCGCAGCGCCAAAAGCGGAAGCCAAACTCACGAAATTTTCCCTGGCTTCCGTAACCTTCGGCGGGCGTCGACTGTAAACGGCGCCCGCATTGGCGATCTTTACGCGGATAGCTGGGACCCGCTGCGCCAGTACCTCAGGGGTATGTTCGCGATTCCGATGAGGGCGAGCTGGGTGATGCAGAAGGCCAGCAGCCAATAGAATGCTGCCTCCATGAACCCGTAGCTGTGGAGGCCCACTCCGAGCATGTTGGTGCCGAACCAGCTCCAGCTTGTGACAATGTTGCCGAAGATCGCGAGGGCCATGAGCCCGCGGGTCTTCACCCAACCGCCCCAGCGCGCGTGCAGGATGAGGGCGTTCCAGATAACAATGATGAGGGCGCCGTTTTCCTTGGGATCCCATCCCCAGAAGCGGCCCCACGACTGGTCCGCCCAGATGCCGCCCAGGATGGTGCCGACGAGACTGAACAGGGCAGCGAAACAAATGATGCCGTACACCATGCTCTTGATCGCATTGGCGGTACCTGCGTCGAGCCCGTTCGTGAAGACACCTCGCACGACATAGATGAAGGCGAGAAATCCCGCGAGATAGGTCGCAGAGTAGCCGACCGTGATGGTTACCACATGTGTTGCCAGCCAGAAGTTCGAGTCCAGCACGGCGCGCATCATTTCGAGCGTGTCGCCCGAGAGCGACAGGTGATGCGCGATCAGCAGTGTGGCGAAGCCAATCATTCCACCTGCCACGAGGCCCAGTCCGTTGCGGTACAATCGCTCCAGCAGTACGCAGAGTCCGACAGCGGCCCAGCCGACGAAGAGTGCCGACGAGTAGAGATTGGTCACCGGAGGCCGACCTTCCAGCCACATGCGAGTGCCGATGCCGGCGGTTGTTGCGAGCCATGCGAGGATGAGCAGCGCGAATGCGGATCGCCCCAGCAGATCGGGTGCACGCATCCACGAAAAAATGCCGAGAAAAAAGATCACCCCGTACAGGGTCATCGAGCGGAGAAAAGGCTCGGCGGAATTGAAGCGCACCTCTGCATCCGACTTTGAGAGGCTCTCGGGAAAACGCTTCATGAGAATCTCGCGGAACATTTTCACAATGGTGTTGAATTGTTCGACCTGACGATTTCGCCACGCGGTCGCCATGCCCGCGTAAGCAAGCACGGTCGGATTGATGTCGCCGGTCTGGAAGGACTCGAGGAGGGCGTTCCCGGCGGATTTCCAGGAATTGGGATCGTTTGTGCCGGACAGCGGCGGAATGGCCAGCAGGTAGGCCATGCGTCCCATGAATTCGTAGCGCTGCGCGGCCTCGAGCGTCGCCCGGGCGGCGGCCTCGTCGTGGGATTGACCCTGTTGTCGCGCGCGAATCGCTGCGGCCCCTGCCGGTATGCCTTTCACGAACGCGTCGTACTCGGAGAGCGGATTCGTGCTTCCCGGAGGGATCAGCGAATGCTTGAGACGGTTGTACAGGACCAGCCGGTCGCGGAGTTCAATGACCCCCTTTTGGAACGGCGTGCGCAGGGACTCTTCTGTCGGTTCGGCCAGGCGAGATTGCCGGTCGATTTCCGCCAGCTTGGATTCGAGCTGTTTGTACGAGAATCGACGATAGGTGCCCGGCATGAAGCCGACTGCGGCAAGGATGCGGTGGGCAGATTTTGAGTAGTTGATTTTCAGCGACTCTTCGGTGAAGCCGAGAAGCGAAAGCAGGTCGGGGTTGTCGATTGCAAAAACCGGATAGGTATCCGCGACCTCCGGCCGGAAAAGCACGTCGAGCAGCCATTCATCGGGCGATCCGACGAGGTTTCCGGTTGTGGGGGAACTCACGCGCTGACGGTCCTGAAGCATCAGGAGCGAGGTTCGCGCGACGGAGTCCATCGGCTTGAGCCGACCGTTGACGAGAATCGGCAGGCGGCCGAATCCCGCGTAATCAAAGCCACCGGCGGTGTCCTGCTTGAACAGGGGGCTGATCAGGTAGCCCAGGCCGAGGACAACAGCGGCTACCGCAGCCCAGCCGACAAATTTGTTGCGCGGCCGTGGTGCGGGAGGAGGGGGACTTGATGCCGGGCATTGTTGCGTGGAGGCAACGGCGGAGGTGGTGCTCATGTCAACGGGCTGGCTGAGGGTGATGTGCGGGCAACAGCCCGCTTGCTGGCATTGGCGCGTTTGCGCGCAAAACCGACAAGGTGCATGCAGAACTGGATCACCATCCCGAAGGCCATCGCAACGCAGGCAATGTACGGAACGAGCCAGCCGGGATTGCGCACGACCTGGAGGATCGTGGTCTTGTCGTCGTTGTCGAAACTGGCCTGATAGAAGGTCATGCCCCTGGCACGCAGCGGATTGTTCATGTAGATCAGGACGTCGCGGTCGTCGCGCCCGTCATCGGTGCGAAGGTGCAGGCGACTCGAAAAATTCTTCGGGATATTTGTGCCGGCGTAGCGGTCGTGGCTGAAATCGAGAAGCGTGAGTGAAAACGGGAGGTATTTCCTTTCAGGGCGGATCTGCATCGTCCATGTGCGGCCACCATACTCGAAAGTCTGAGGGTTGATGAGCATCGCTGAAAGCATCCATGTGCCAAGCGATCCCTCGGGTCCGACGAGTTCAACAAAGGCGGTCGGCCAGTTTCGCTGGTCCTCGCGGTAGGTGATCGGCTGGGGGCGGACAACCGAGCGGGTGCCGATGTCGCGGGTCGCACGAACGGGCAAATCGGTGGCCTGCGAGGTCTCTCCTTGTGCCGACGACGCATCCACGATCGCGTTGGGATAGTAGGCGCGTGTCACCACACGAAACGGCAGTCCCGGGTGCTGGATTGCTCCGAGAGATTCGATGCGCTCCGTGGGAATGGCGACAACATCATCCCAAGTCGGATCGCTCACATTGACGATTGCGAGTTCGGTTTGGCGTGTGCTCTCGGCGTAGTTGCTGGTTTGCCCTTCATCGAGGCGCATCATGAATTCCTTCTGCCAAAGACTCGTCGCCAGTTCGCCCAGAAGGAGGAGGATGAGACCGAAGTGGGTGAGCAGAATGCCGGACTTCTTCAGGCTGAACTTGAAGCGGTAGGCGTGCGCCGAGAGCAGGTTGACCAGGAGAAATCCACCCAAGGTGTAGCCCCCTGGAAAGAGGGGGAGCGGAATCTCGGTGCCGGGGATTTTTCCAAGCACGAAGAAGGTCCGGAAAAACTCCTGCTGTACGCCCCAGATGCCCAGTTTCACCTGGGCGAGCGTCGCCCAGAAAACGAGGATGATCGAAAGGGCGAGGAGGACCACCGTCAGCTTGAGCGATGTGAAGAAGGCGACAAAGGCGTTGCGGATTTCGCTCATGATTTTGCAGGACGGATGGTTTTCAGGAACTCCATGATCGCGGGCTTTTCGGTGGTGAGCAGCGAGTCGGGACCACTGAACTTGAAAAACCAGGTGCTGCCGTCGAGGGGAACGATCGCTCCGATGATCCGCTGGGGATCGGAGCCCGTGTCGGCCTTGATATCGACCACGTCGATATGAAGGCTGCCTGCATCAAGATGATTGAGGAGCGTCGCAAGTTCCTGTTCGCCCACGGGCTCGAGTTGAATCTGGCCGCGCCAGCGGTTCACGTTCGCAAGGTTTCCGCCGACGTTTCCAGGAAATGCAGTGACGGCCAGTTCGCCGTTGGAGCCATTCCCTCCGGGGATGACGTAGGTGGCGCGACGCATCGCCGAGGCAGGTTTCGATGTCCAATGGGTCGGGGCTGACCACTGGAGACCGTCTCCCTGTGCGGTGGGCACGGGCGTCGATGCCATGGAGGACGGCGCGCTTGAAGAGGAAGGTTTCGAGCCGCCCGGCTCGGGGACCGCTGTTGCCGCAGGCGGGTGAGCTGCCTCCTTTTTGACGCGATAGGAAACGATTTCCCGATCCCTGCATCCGGACAGAGCGACAATGAGCAGTGACGTCAGAGCGACGGGAACGACTTGGAATCGGGACATGACCTTAGAGAAGTCATGACTCCTGAGTGAAAGTTCAACTCTAACTGCCCAACTATCCGTTGAACCCGAGTGTGCCATTTGTTTGCGCACAATCGAAAACGGGTCGCGATTCGAGTGGTTACGATGGTGAAGAGGGTCGGATTCGATGGAAAATTGCGCATGCGGCGCGCTCAATTTTCATGATATTCGTCTCCGGAGATACGCGTCGGCTCGCGGGCGTGCGGAAACGGGAAGACACAGAAGTGCACGATGTCCTATGGACTGTTGGGTCTGCTCGGGGCGTCCGCGCCGGACTTGAGATGTCCATTCACTTCGTGCACTGTTGAAAAATGGAGTACCGGCATCTCGGTGATTGCTGTGTCCTGGTGACGATGGGTGAAACCATCGACGAGGGAATATCACAGCGTGTGGCGCAGCTTGCCGCGGCGCTGCGGTCACGCTGGCTGCACGGCGTGCTCGACATCGTGCCGGCTTTTTCCGCGCTTGCGGTGCACTTTGATCCGAACGGAGTGGGAGGTGCGGATCCGATGCAGCGGGTGACGGAATGGATTCAGGCCACCTCCATGGCTGAAATCTCCTGGGTTGCAGAGAGCGGACGCACGTTCACGATTCCAGTGTGTTACGATGAGGAGTGTGCACCGGATCTGATCGAGGTTGCGCTCCGGCTGACGATGAGACCGGAAGACCTGGTGACGCGACACAGTTCGATCACGTACCGGGTGGGAGCCATGGGTTTCTCACCGGGCTTCGCCTATCTGCTCGGGTTGCCCGCAGATTTGCAGGTTCCACGTCGTGCCACACCGCGGACGCGGGTTCCGCCCGGCAGCGTCGGCATCGGAGGCCTGTTCACCGGTATCTACCCTTCGGATACACCGGGAGGATGGCATCTGATTGGCCGGACCGCATGTGTGATGTTTGATCCCGCTCGTGAGGATCCCTGTCTGTTGAGGACGGGCGATCTGGTGAGGTTCCTCCCGACGGCCACATTGAAGGAAACGGAGCGACTTCCATGATCGAGGTGATTCGTCCTGGCATTTTGACCACGGTCCAGGATCTGGGTCGGCCGGGCTGGCGTTCGTCTGGAGTCCCGGTTGGAGGAGCCCTAGATGCGATGGCGCTCCGGATTGCGAATGCGATCGTTGGCAACGACGATGCCGCGGCGGGGCTTGAGTGCACCGTGCGCGGTCCTGTTCTTCGGTTTCTCGCACCTGCACATGTCGCGCTGGCGGGGGCTCCAGTTGAAGGGGTCGAAATGCTCCGTGAACTGAATCTTCCCGCGGGCGCTGAGCTTTCCCTGGAAAACATCCAGCGGGCGGGCCGGGTTTATCTGGCGGTTGCTGGCGGTATAGATGTTCCGATGGTCCTTGGCAGCCGTTCGACCCACCTTGCGGGCGGGTTTGGCGGTTTCGAGGGCAGGGCGTTGCGGACCGGCGATCAGTTGGCGGTTGGACGATCTGGACGTGTCGCGGAGCCGCGGGCAAAATGGTCGGTGTCGGCCAGCATGGTACCCGATGTGTTGTCCGACCTCCAGGTGCTTCGAGTGCTCGCCGGGCCGCAGTACGAGTGGTTCGGAGAGGCTGCACAGCAGGGGTTGTGGAATGAGGAGTTTGTCGTGATGCCCATGTCGGATCGCATGGGGTTGCGGTTGTCCGGCGAACCGGTCCGGTGCGCGATGCAAAGGGAAATGATATCAACGCCCGTTGCGCTGGGATCCCTGCAGGTGCCCCCGGATGGCCAGCCCATCATTCTGCTGGCCGATTGCCAGACCCTGGGTGGCTATCCGCAGATTGCGACGATCATTTCGGCGGACATACCCAGCCTGGCCCGTCTCCGGCCCCGGCAAAGGATACGATTTGAGCAGGTCTCACTGGTGGAAGCGCAGTACCATCGCCGGGTCATCGACACGGCGTTTGCTGCGCTTCGTGCAGGCCTGGCGGAGAAGATGAGTCATCATGGTGACCCTTGACCTGAATTGCGACCTCGGCGAAGGCGCGCGCGGGGATGAGGCGATCATGCCGTTCATCACCTCTGCGAACATTGCGTGTGGTGCCCATGCGGGCGATAGCGTCACGATGCGTCGCGTTTCGGAATTGGCGAAAAGCCTGGGCGTGGCGGTTGGTGCGCACCCGGGGTTTCCGGATAGAGAGGGATTCGGCCGGCGCGAACTCAACCTGGGGCCAGATGAGGTGTATGCCTTGGTGAAGTCGCAGGTGAAAGACCTGCAGCGAATTGCCGAAGTTCGACACGTGAAGACCCATGGCGCGCTCTACACGCTCGCCGCGAAGGATCGAGCCTTGGCCCATGCAGTGGCCTGCGCGGTACGGGAATGCGATCCTCATTTGATCCTGTTTGCGCTTTCCGGAAGCGTGCAGGTGGAGGAGGGCGAGGCGGCAGGCCTCCGGGTGGCGCAGGAAGTCTTCGCCGATCGTTCTTACCAGCTAGATGGCTCGCTCACACCGCGAACGCGACCTGATGCGATGATTCAGAATGAGAGTCATGCCATCGCGCAGGCGCTGTCGCTTGCCTTGGTGGGTACCGTGCGGTCGACCGATGGAATCGTGGTGAAGGTCCGGGCCGACACAGTCTGCCTTCATGGCGATGGAACGAACGCCGCGGTATTTGCACGACGGATACGGCAGGCGCTGCTCGCCGATGGGGTGATTCTTGCTCCGGCGTTGTCGTACCGAGGTGCGGGATCCGGACGGAGGTGACTGGCCGGTGCTGCCTGACGGCCGCGGTGACGGGTTTGGACTCGCTGTGCAAAGGCAGTTCCGGCAATCAAAGGGTGAATGCGCGCCGCAAATGGAGTCGTTCTCGTCACCGGTTTTGAACCTTTTGCCGGAGATACGCTCAATCCCTCCGGTGAGATCGCTCGGGCATTGGATGGAACAGAGGTCAAATCCGTCCGGGTGGTAGGGCGAGTCCTGCCCTGCGCCTTTCGCGAGTGTGAACGGGCAATGGCTGACCTCCTAGGAAAACACCGCCCGGAGGCGGTCATCTGCCTCGGACTGGCTGGAGGGCGAGACGGCATCCATGTGGAACGCGTGGCCATCAACGTGGATGATGCACGGATCCCGGACAACGCAGGTATCCAGCCAATAGATACGCCTGTCGTGGAGTCCGGTCCCGCTGCCTACTGGAGCACGCTCCCGCTGAAGGCAATCGTGGCCAGCCTGCGCAACGAAGGTGTGGTTGCCGTGGTGTCACAGACCGCCGGGACGTTCGTCTGCAATCACCTCTTCTATTTCCTGATGCATACCCTGGCATCGAATCGGAAGTCCCGGGCGATCCGTGCGGGATTTGTCCACGTGCCGTGGTTACCCGAGCAGCCTGCCGCCAGGAATGGGCAGCCCAGCATGGCGCTCGCTGCGCAGATCGCGGCGATCCGGACTCTCATCGCCACGACACTCACCGAGACCGAGTTGAGGGTGCAGGGCGGAGCCGAGCACTAACCGCCCCCGGGGTGGAACGACCTTGAGTCTTGCGCGTCGGTGCGGAAGAGAAAGGAGGCGCGGCAAAAGTTTTTGCGATGTCGAGAAATGCCTGCAGCGCGGGTGATATGGCGCTTGTGGCGCTCCACCCGAGAACGAGTCGACTGTCAGGGGCCGGACCTTCCAGGGTGCGAAAGCGCACGCCCTCGGGAGGCAACTGGCGCACCTCGGACGGGCACATGAATGTCGCGCCCATGCCGGCGCGCACGAAACCGATGCCGTTTGCCCTCGGCCAGACCTCTTCGAGGATGCGCGGCGCGATGCCTGCGCGTGAGAATGCGACGAGCATGCGATCGTAGAAACCCGGATTGTGGATCCGCGGAAATAGAACGAACGGAGTGTCGCGTAAGTCGCGCAAGCGCAGATCCGGCTTTTCCGCCAACGGATGGTCTGCAGGCAGCAGCACGCCGTTGCGCTCGCGCAGCAGAAGGTGCGTCATAAGGCCTGGAGTCAGCGAGTCGGGGTGCAGAAAGCCGCAGTCGACGTCGCCTGCTGCGAGCGTCGCGAGCTGGGCCGAGGTGGGCGATTCATTGAGCTCCAGGCGGATGCCGGGGTGGCGCCGGTGAAACTCGCGGAGGATGCCTGGGAGCACGGTTGCCATTGCCAGGCCGTTGAAGGCGATGCGAACGGAGCCCGTCTGTCCGAGGGAGACGGCCTCCATGTGTTCCGGGAGCCGGGAGACGGCCCGCAGCACCGGCTCGACCCGTTCAAGAAGGGCATGGCCTGCAGGTGTCAGGGCAACCCCGCGCCTGGTGCGCTCAAGGAGCCTGACTTTCAACGCCTCCTCCAGCTGCATGACCGCGCGACTCAGGGCCGGCTGGGCAATTGCGAGCGCTTCCGCTGCCTTGCGGAAATGCAGGCGCAGGGCGACTTCGCGGAAAACAACCAGGTGGCGGAGTTCAAAGGGGAACTGATACTTCTCAGGCATCACAGGTGAACAAATGAGCATTTCCCGGTAAGGCAAGGTTCTGGTAGAGTGAGGGTCGGCGGGGTTGACGCTCCGTCCCTCCCTTCCAATCATCGTCCTTCATCATGGCACAATCGCTCTTTCAAAAAGTCTGGAACGCCCATGCGGTGCGCACGCTGGCCAATGGCCAGACGCAGCTCCTGATCGGCACGCACCTCATTCATGAGGTGACCAGTCCGCAGGCCTTTGGCATGCTGCGTGATCTCGGGCTGAAGGTAGCGATGCCACATCGCACCTTTGCGACCGTGGACCATATCGTGCCCACCGATCAATTCGCCGAGCCCTACCGTGATCCGCTGGCTCAGGCGATGATGGACGAGCTTCGCAGGAATTGTGCGCAGTTCGGCATCACGTTCTTCGACCGCTCGACGGGCAGGCAGGGCATTGTGCACATCGTGGGACCCGAGCAGGGGATCACCCAGCCGGGCACGACGATTGCGTGCGGCGATTCACACACCTCGACCCATGGCGCATTCGGTGCGATCGCCTTCGGCATTGGAACGAGCCAGGTCCGCGACGTGCTTGCGACCCAGACCATGGCGCTGGCTCCGCTGAAGGTCAGGCGCATCGAGGTGAATGGCAGGCTGCGTCCGGGCGTCTATGCCAAGGATGTCATTCTCCACATCATCCGTGTACTGGGTGTAAATGGCGGGACCGGCTATGCGTATGAATATGCCGGGAACATCTTCGATGGATTCTCGATGGAGGAGCGCATGACTGTGTGCAACATGTCGATCGAGGGCGGCGCCCGCGTCGGCTATGTGAATCCGGACGAAACGACCTTTGCCTACCTGAAGGGCCGTCCCTATTCCCCGAAGGGCGAGGCGTGGGACAAGGCAGTTGCCCTGTGGAAATCCTACGCGTCTGATCCAGGATGCGCGTACGATGATGTTTTCCGGATCGATGCGGCTGACATTGCCCCGACGGTTACGTGGGGAATCAATCCCGGCCAGGGAATCTCCATCAATGAATCCATTCCGGACCCACGGAACGCGGGTGCTCCCGATGAGAAGGCATCCATCGAGGAGGCGCTTGCCTACATGAAGCTCAAGCCTGGCGCCCCGATCAAGGGGACACGCATTGACGTGGCGTTCCTGGGATCGTGCACCAATGGACGGCTCTCGGACTTCCGCGAGGTCGCGCGATTTGTGAAGGGGCGAAAGGTCGCAGCAGGCGTCAAGGCCATCGCCGTTCCCGGTTCCCAGATCGTCGCGCTTCAGTGTGAAAAGGAAGGTATCGACAAGGTGCTGTCCGAGGCGGGATTTGAATGGCGCGCAGCCGGCTGTTCGATGTGTCTGGCGATGAATCCCGACAAGCTGATCGGCGACCAGATTTGTGCGAGTTCCTCCAATCGCAATTTCAAGGGTCGGCAGGGCTCGATCACCGGGCGCACGATCCTGATGAGTCCACTGATGGTGGCGGCTGCTGCCGTTACAGGCCAGGTGGCTGATGCCCGCGAAGTCTTTTCCCTCAACAACTGAGATTCCATTCCATGTCGCTCGCAAAAATTTCCTCCGTTTCCGGTCGCGCTGTTGCGGTCCCCGGAAATGACATCGACACCGACCGGATCATTCCCGCGCGCTTCATGAAGTGCGTGACCTTTGACGGCCTCGGAGAATTCCTCTTCTACGACGTGCGGAAGAACGCCGATGGATCAGATCGAAGCCATCCGTTGAATGATCCGCGCTTCAAGGGTGCGACAATCCTGCTTTCCGGCGCCAATTTTGGCTGTGGTTCATCGCGGGAGCACGCGCCCCAGGCCATCCAGAAGTATGGTTTCAAGGCGATTGTGGCCGAAAATTTTGCCGAGATCTTCTTTGGCAATTGCACCACGCTCGGCATGCCCTGCCTGTCGGCCAAACGGGAAGACATCGCGATCCTGTCCGCTGCGGTTGAGGCAAACCCCGGGATCGAGGTCACTCTCGACCTGGTCAAGCAGGAGATCCGGTTCGGAGGTCAGCGCATCAGTGCAACGCTGCGCGACAGCGCGCGGGATGCCCTCGTGAACGGCCGGTGGGATGCCATCGGTGAACTGCTTGAGGGGCGCAATGCCGTCGCAGTGAGGGCGAGAACGCTGCCCTATCTTGCGGCCTGAGCCGTGGGTATCACCCCAGGTGCGTGTATGAAAGCGCCGAGCGCAGGCGATAGTTTGCCTGCGCCTGGCGACGTTACTCCTCGCAATGTCTGAGGACGGCTAGACGATTGCGATAGCGGAAGAGCTTGGCCTTGGACGCTGCATTTGGGAAAATGCCCGTCTCTTTCCACAATTTGATGAACCTTTTCCCGTTTGCGGGCGTCATTCAGGGACAGCCAATTATGATTCTAGCCACTTCAATCGACCTAGGGCGTGTCATCCGCGAGGCCGGTTTACTCATTTATCCGCTGGGTCTATGCTCCGTAGCAGCGGTCTATATCATCATCGAGCGCATCATATCCCTCCGTCGCGGAGTGGTCATCCCGGACGAACTGGCCGAGGCGGTGATCGAAGGGCAGACGCCTCCGGTGGAGAAGCGCTCGACCCTCGGCCGCATCCTCACGTTTGCGGGTCGCCATACTGGTGACGTTGAAGCCACGAAGGCCTATGCGCGGCTGGAGGTGATCAAACTGGAAAGGGGAATCAGCTACCTGGATACCATTTATGCGGCGGCTCCACTGATCGGGCTGATCGGCACGGTCACCGGCCTTTTGGGCGCCTTTTCGGTGGTCGATCCGGACACAAAGATGCCGGACCCGGTGAAGTTCACCGAAAGTGTCGGTTATGCGCTGTCCGCGACGATCCTGGGTCTCACGATTGCGCTTCCGGCCCTGCTTGGAAGCACCTTCCTGCAGCGCATCGTGGACAAGCGCGGTGCCCAGTTGGATGTGCTTCTTGAGCGTGTCCTGGCTCAGCAGTCGCAGGAAGCCGGTGACAAGGCCGAGTCCGTGGCGCGATGAGTGTCGTGATACGCCGGAGGCGCAAGCGCCCCGATCTTCCGCTCGTGCCGCTGATCGACGTGCTGGTGATGCTCGTGCTCTTTGCGTACGTCACCATGCAGGCGCGCTCCGGTGCGCAGTTGAACATCAACGTGCCGAAGGTCGACACCGCTGGGAAGAATGAGTTTGCAGGCAAGGTGACCATCGGCGTCGACAAGGATGGCCGCATCAGCTTCAACGGAAAACTGATCACCTTTGCGGATCTTCACGGGCTCCTTGAGGAGGTAAAGAAGATCAACAAGGAAACGTCGGTTCTCGTCAGGGCGGATGAGGTGACGCAGTTCAAGATGGTGACCGAAGTATGGGACGCCTGCCGGAAGATCGGCTTGAGCAAGGTGGTGATGCAGGTGCGACAATAACATGGCGGGTAGAAAAATTGTCATAACCGGAGTGACGCGCGGACTCGGACGCGCGCTTGCGGAAGAATTCATTGCCCAAGGGCACATCGTTTTTGGATGCGGCCGAGGCGGGGAGGGGATCTTCGATCTTCGTCTCACCCATGCGGCACCGCATGGCTTTTCGGTGGTCGATGTGGCGAACGATGTGAAGGTGGGGATCTGGGCCGCGGATGTCCTTGGCAATGGCGCACCGGATTTACTGATCAACAATGCGGCCCTCATGAATGAACCGAAACCTCTCTGGGAGGAGGAGGACCGGACTTTTACCCAACTCGTCGACGTGAATCTGAGGGGAGTTGCCAACGTCATCCGACATTTCGTTCCTGCGATGGTTGCGGCGGGCAAAGGCGTCATCGTGAATTTCTCATCGGGGTGGGGGCGCAGTGTCTCCGCAGGCGTCGCGCCCTACTGCATGAGCAAATGGGGGATAGAAGGCCTGACAAAGGCGCTGGCTGAGGACCTCCCAGATGGCATGGCGGCCGTACCCCTTAGCCCCGGCATCATCGACACCGACATGTTGCGCATCGCCTGGGCCGACGGCGCGAGCGCCTATCCGAAGGCCGATGTCTGGGCAAAGAAGGCGGTTCCCTTCCTGCTCGCGCTGGGACCTCGGGACAACGGAAAATCGCTGACGATCAGCGGTGTTCCGCACTAGCCGTTGCCGTGTCGGCCAAACCCAAATTGCTGCTCGCGTCCGCCTCTCCACGTCGAAGAGAGCTGCTGAAAAGCCTCGGTATTGCCTTCGAAGTCGTGACCGCATCGGTGGTTGAAAACGAGGAGCGGGGGACACCGCCACGCCGGATGGTGGCCGACAATGCGGCGCTGAAGGCCGACTGGGTAGCCAGCCGGAATCCTGGTGCCGTTGTGCTGGGGGCGGATACAACGGTGGCTCTGGGCGATGAGGCGCTCAACAAGCCTGCCGACCTGGCATCTGCAACCCGGATGCTGCGGCGGCTTTCGGGAAGAACACACCGCGTTTTTACGGGTGTGGCTTTGAGGCAGGATGAAAGGAACCTGCGGCTCGACGACGTGGCCGTCGCAGAAGTGACCTTCAAACCACTGAGCGACGCAGAGATCAACGCCTACCTGGAACGGGTGCATGTGCTCGACAAGGCGGGAGCCTATGCGATACAGGAGCACGGGGAGATGCTGGTATCCAGCTACACCGGAGAACTGAGCACCATCGTGGGTTTGCCGCTGTCGCTCGTGAAACAATTTTTGACCCGGGCCGGTCTCCTGGGGTAGCTTTTCCAGACGACGATGAACTTCCTGGCTGAACCGCCTTCCGTCAAACGCCCGAAACGGCGTGTTGGGCAGCCTGCGATCTGGAAGACGGACAGTTCGCGTCGGACGGTTCAGGTGAGTGTCCTGGCCACGCTGCTCGTGCACCTCCTGCTCTTTGTGGCTGTCCCCCGCGTCTTCAAACCGGATCCGCGTGCCGGCCTGCTCGATCGCGTTCCCCAGGAAAAGACGTTCAACGTCGATCTGGCCCCGGAGGAGGCGCCGGTGCCGACTCCTCCGCCCAAGCCTTTCAAATTCGTCGAAATCAATCCCGACGCTCCCGATAATCCTCCGGATCAAACGGAAAATTTCGGCGCGCAGAACCAGCAGGTCGCCCAGGAGAAGCCGTCCGAAAACGACGACAAGAGCGAGGCGCCGAAGAGTGAGGACAAGAAGGTGACGGATTCCACGGCGATCGTCACGGGTCGGCTTGCACAACCGGAACCCATTCAGCTTCCTTCTCCGCCTTCGCCACAGACTCCCGAGGAGGAACGCGCGGAACAGGCTGCCGCGGAGGCCCTCGCCCAGGAGGCGGCGAAACAGGCGCGTTCTCCATTGCCCGGGTTTGAGAAGATCGATGGCGAGGCACAGGACAGCATTGGCAGCAATATCGCAAAGCTGCCGCCGCCAAATGCGAAGCGCGCCGAGGACTCTTCCGAGGGGGATTCACCGGAAGTTCGTGAGGTCGTCACGGCAACCGGTCAGGTCGTGCGCATTGATCCCCGTCGCCCAATGCAACGGGAGCGCATCCCCGAGAAGCAGGTGCGACCCGCGTTTCTTGCGAACAATCCGGTCGGCACAAAAAACATTGGCCCCGTCGCCTACAATGCCAAGTGGAGCGAATACGGAGCGTATCTCCAGCGGCTGATTGAAACGGTGCAGATCCAGTGGGAGCGCCTGCTGAGGGAGACAGGCGCGACGCCTTCGCCTGGCACGGTTGTGGCGGTTACGTTCCGCCTGAATGACAAGGGTGCTGTCACGGATATCACGGCGGACGACAGTCCTGGCCCCCAGCATCCGAAGCGTCTCTGCGTAAGTGCGATCACGGCGCGCTCTCCCTATGGCGAGTGGAGCGATGAGATGATTGCGGTGCTGGGTCACGAGCAGGAAATGACCTTCACGTTCTATTACAACTGACCGTGAGCGGCCAGAACCCAGCCTGGTTGGCAAACCTTCCGCTCGGCCCGGGAGTCAAGGTCATCGCTCACGACAGGAATGGGGTGGTCGCTTTCGCCAAGCCCGAGGGGGTGCTTTCGCATCCGAACACGCAGGCGGATCGATCGCGTTCGATACTGACTGCGGCGTATGTGCTCGACGGGGAGTACTACACGGGGATCGTCGGCGCGCAGGGGGAGCAGCGGCTGCATTTGTTGAATCGCCTGGATTCAGGAACATCGGGGGTGATTCTTGCCGCCGCGAGCGAGGCTCTGGCGCATGATATCCGAGACCAGTTCAAACGCAGGCGCATCCTGAAGCGCTATCACGCCCTGGTCTTTGGAACACCCGCGCCTGCGGTGCAGTTGTGGCGCGACCGCTTGTCCGTGAGAAAACAGGGAGGTCACATCCGAACGGAAGCGGCGGGCAACCTGCCGTCCGAAGCGAAGATTCAGGTCATGAGTGTGCACCCGGGAAACCCGCCTCTGGCTCTCATCCAACTCGAGCCGCGCACGGGAAGGAGTCACCAGTTGCGCGTGCAATGCGCACAGCGTCACCTCCCCATCGTGGGGGATGCCACCTATGGCGACTTTGCAATGAACCGAGAGTTCACCCGGCGCACGGGGATCAAACGCCTCTTTCTGCACTCGTCAGAAACAACCTTCGACTACGAATGGGCGGGCAGGATCTGGCATTTTTCCGCACAGGCTGAATTGCCTGAGGCATTCGAGGAGGCCTGGCGCCTGGCCGACCGGGTGCGGCGAAAATAAGAAAACCGCCGCGGCATGCGGCGGTTTGAGTTTCGAACCACAGGAGTTGGAGCGGGCGGTCAGGCTTTGCGGCCCTTGAAGGTCAGTTCGGCGATGCCGCTCTTGTCGAGTTCCCCGATTCCCAGGGCCACCATCCGGTCAAACTGGAGTTTTGTGGCTGCAGCCAGGGGCATGTTGATGCCCGCTTCGACACCCATCTTCCATGCGATGGTCGAGTCCTTCGCCGCATGCGCGGCGGAAAAGTAGCAGTCGTGGGAACGATTCTGCATGTCCTCGCCATCGGTCTTGAGGACCTGGGAGTTGGCACCGGTCTGGGCAAAAACCTCCCGGAGCATGTCGAGATCAAGGCCGAGAGCGGCGCCGAGCCCGAGACCCTCGGCGAGCGCGGCCGTGTTGATGTTCATGACCATGTTGACGAGCGCCTTGACCTGTGCGGCTTGTCCGGTCCGGCCGATGTAGCGTGGTGATTGGCTGAGTTTTTCGAGGATGGGCTTCACCCGGTCAAATACGGCGCGATCGCCACCGCACATCAGGTAGAGTGTGCCCGCGCGGGCCTGCGGTATCGAGGATGCCATGCAGCCTTCGAGATTTGATGCGCCCACGGCTTTGGCGCGCCGCTCAGTTTCAAGGTGAGTCTGGGGTGAAAGCGTTGCGCAATTGATGAAGATCTTGCCCTTCGCGCCGACGAGCAGGGAGTCGCCCTTCTCGGCATAGATACCCAATTGGGCCGCGTCGTCGGTTACAACTGTGATGATGACGTCAGCGGCCGCGGTGACCGCCGCAAGGTTTGGTGCGTGGAGGGTCTTGAGTTCACCGGCAAGCGCAGCCGCGGCGGGCGCGTGCACATCGTGAACGGCAGTCACGGCGTATCCGGTTTCATGAAGGCGGCGCGCCATGTTGGCGCCCATGCGGCCGACACCGACGAAGGCAATTTTTTCAGACATGTGTTGGATCGTTCTTTTGTTTGATGTCCGCGAGATTGGATTTCTCCGTTCGCGAAGCGTAAAAGGGGTTGTGGTGCTTCTCCTGGGCGACCGTGGTGAGCGGCCCATGTCCGGGGGCGATCACGGTGTCGCGCGGCAGCGTGAAGATCTTCTCAACATTGAGCCGGTATTGCTCCTCAAACGCGGTCTGGCTTCCTCCCATGGAACTGGAGAAAACTGCGTCTCCCACAATGGCGAGCGGCCAGCTCAAGCCCGTGATATAGAACGTGGTCATCCCTGGCGAGTGCCCGCTTGTGAGCAGGGTCTTGATCGCGATATCGCCGACATGAAAATAGGCGCCTTCCTTGAAGGTGCGTGCATCGGGGCGCGACAGCGGCTCGAGTTCGTGCGACCAGATCTCCGCCTTTGTCCGCTTCGCTAGGGTGTCGAGGTCGGCGACATGGTCCTCGTGGGCGTGGGTGATGAAGATGTAGTGGACCTTGAGTTTTTCGGCGTCGACCAGGTCCAGCAGGCCCTGCGCGGAGGCTCCGGTGTCGAACACCGCGGCGACCTTGGATTTTGGATCCCACACCAGGTAGCTGTTCACGGTCATGTCCTCGTAGGCCGTATTGAACATGGCAAAGCCTCGGGGAAAGACGGGCTGTTCGGGATACCATTCCTTTCGAGCGAGCGACTCCAGGGGATTGGGCGCCAGCCGGAGATGGCGGGCGACACGCCGGATCACGGCAATGATGGGCTTGCCACCCTTGACTGCGGCGAGATCGGCCTTCGAGACATCCGCGCGCGCCGCAAGGTCCTCGTCGGAAACCTTGAGTCCCCGCTGGGCCTTGTTGATGACGTCGGCGAAACTGTCCTCGAGTGGTATTTTTGCCATGTTGAGACGAACGGGAGGGTTGCTTCCCGCACGTTCGCGGGGAGGACAGTCACGAATAGGCGATGACACGGAGAGTGCAAGCGTCAGCTCTGAAACCGGTATCCGCAGATCAAACTTCTGCGGAGATTAGTTCGAATGGGGGAATCCCTGTCCGTTGTCGCATGAAACTGACAGGGGTTACCTTTTCATCAGGGATCTTTCATGTTCGATCCACCAACCCAGCAGGCCCTGCGCGAGTCCGTGACATAGCGGCTGGGCATGGGAGAGGAGGTCGAGGTCGCGAAGGGATTGTCGCAGTATCGGCGGCAGGTCACCCGTGTACCAGTGATGCCAGAATCGAGATGCCCCTTGAGTATTGGCTAGGATCGACAAGGCGGGCAGCAGAAGATTGCAGATCAACGTATCCAGGCGTGGACCCGCAAGTGCCCGTCCGCACCAGGCGTCCCCCAAGCGCGCGCGGAAATCGACCAGATCTGCGATTGACCGGAACTCCCGCGATGCCTCTGCGGAAACATCATAGGGATCGCTTGAAAACAGGAGAGGGCATGGATGCAGATCCCTCGCGCTTCCGCACAGGTCCGGCCAAGCAGGCACGGTCTGCACCCATTGAGCATACTGGCGAAGGCGGGTTCTCGGATGATTGGCCGGGCGAACCCCTTGCAGGCTCCAACGCCCGGTTTCGCTGATGAACGCTTCGTCGACCGGGCTGGGTTCGCGCTGCCAGGCCTCCAGGGGCCATCGCTGGGCAATGCGCAGCATGGGGGCCCGGTTGAAACGATAGCCAAGGATTTCGAGCGCGGTCTGGTGACAGGCCTCTGTCCATCCCAGACGCTCGGTGCGGACGCGGAGGAATCGCACTTTCTGATCCCATCGGGCGGTTGCGTGACGGTGAAGTACCTCCAGGCGCTTCGTCATCGGTAGGCTGAGCAGTTCCTCGGTCGCACGGGTGACCGCCCGGTTGGCCAGGGTCTCAACGGCTGCATCCGCTGCGTAGTCCTCCAGTGAATACAGCAGCAAGGGCAGCAGGATCAGGAGCGGAACCGCCCGTCCATCCGATCGCTTGGTTTTTGCCGCGGGGGTGCTCCAGAGTGCGGCGTGCAGGATCACCTGATCGTAGGCATGATCGCGATGATGCCCATGACGTTTCCAGTCCGCGGCATGCAGGTGCAACTCGACGTCCCCCGTCACCTCAATGCCATTGAGGAGCATCCGTGCATTCTTGAAATCGGGTCCGCCGAGTTGATTCCATCTGCCCGGATGAAGCACCTGGATATGCAGGCCGCATTCCGTCCTTGCCGGGGCGGTAACGAATTCCCGGCGCATCCATATCCTCTGAAGCAGTCGTTCAGGGAAGCAAAAGGGTCCGTAAAGGCCCTGGACCTCGGCGAGTTCAAGCGAAGGGTGGGCGGCCGACGTTTCCATGCACTTCTTTGGTGAACGTCGTCGGATCGCACTCGCAAGCAGGCAGGATGCCTGAAACGGGGCAATTCCAGGGGGCTTCCAATGGTGAAGGTGCCGGACCCGCTGGGCGGAGGCTTGGAAAATCTCCCGGCCTTTTCCAAGCGGAGAAGCTTGATGCCGGGGGATCCGGCGGCTTGCTTTGGGCGATATGAACCCCGGAAGATTGATAGCTATCGGCATCCTCGTTGTGGTGGCGTTTCTCGCCTTGTCGCAGTTCACGTATGTCGTCGAGCCAGGCGAACGCGGGGTGTTGATCACACTCGGGAAGGTTTCTGAGCAGCCGCGTCCCGAGGGCTTTGGAACCAAGGTGCCCTTCGTTTCCCGCCTGGAGCGGGTGATGGTCAAGCAGCAGACCCAATCCTTGGAGTCCGAATGTTATTCGTCGGACCTGCAGCAGGTGAATGTCACGCTGCGCGTGCTTTACCGGATTCCGGAGGCCGTGGTGGTCAAGATCTACAAGGACTATGCGGGAGATCCCTTCGAAAGCCTGGTGGCGCCCCGCGTGCAGGAGGCGCTCAAGGAAGTGACGGCGCTTCAAAGTGCCGAGCAAATTGTGCGTCAGCGGGAGGACGTTAAGACAAAATCACTTCAAGCTGCGCGGGAAAAGATCGGGAACTTGCTGTATGTTGAGGACCTCGTGATCGAGAACATCACGCTTTCGAAGGAACTCGAGCAGGCGATTGAAGCGAAAATGGTGCAGGAGCAGGAGGCGGCAAAATCCCGGTACACGCAGCAGAAGGCGCAGATCGAGGCGGAGACCGCGAAGATCAAGGCGCAGGGCGAAGCTGATGCGATCCGCATCCGCGGTCTCGCACTCAAGGAGACGCCGGGCCTGATCGAGTTGCAGATCGTGGAGAAATGGGATGGTCGGTCCCCGCTCGTCATTGGTGGAGCGGGCGGTGGCAGCAGCGGAACCAACCTGATACTTCCCCTGTCCAGTTTTGGAACCGCGAAACCCGGGGAAGCTGGCCGGTAGCCTGCGACCTCGGCGCGGGGTGTAGGGTTGGTTGTCTCGTGGCCCGAATGGAATGGAGTTTTGTGCGTGCCTGAGTGGCGATCGCAGGGTCTTTTGATTCTATGCGGCGCTGTGGGAGGCGTACCGTTCCCAGTGGGAACAATACTGGCAACGTGCGAGGAGGTTCGGACGGGTTTTATTTGCTCCGCCTGGAGGAAAGTCTCAGCTCTCTGACGCACGGAAGAGAAGTGCGGGTTCGAGTCCCGCTTCGGGCAGCAAGCTTGGTCAGGCTGCGGACCTGGTTTCGATCCGGCTGATGTGCAGCGGGCTCAGGATGCTGATGCTACCGTCGTCGTGCTCGACCTCGATGCGGCGTAGTATCCTCGTCACGATGCAGTGGTCGGCTGTGGGGACGGAAATGCGGCCACCATCGGACATGACGATATCGAAAGGGGAAAAGACGGGTGTGGAAAGCCGCGCGACGAGTTCCGCAACGATGGTGGTGACCGGGTCTGACATGGGGTCCATGCTGTTCGCTTCGGTCCTGTCGTCAACCTCTACAACCGTTCAATCGTGGACACCCCTGGGGCGGCCAGTTGCTCCTTCGATGGGTGCGACGATAGCCGCTCGGGGTGGAGCCGGTGAGACGATTGAAAAGCCGACAGGACGATCTGTAGGGTCAGGTATTACCGCGTGACTGAATGATGAAGAGAGCAAGCCCTGTTTCATGTGAGCAAGCGGGCGGATATGCGAATCGTGCCAACATATTCGTGTCAAGAATCAAGAACTGACGTCATTGTATAGCCGTACACAGTGTCAGAGGCAAAAATTGATGCTTTCACTTGACGTGTATCCAAAATTTAATGACTATTCGCCCAGCAACGCATAAGCATATCCGCATTTTTCGGTGATTTTTGAAATCGGCGAACTTGGGACAGGCTCTATCATAATGTCCGTCGGGAATGAGAATATTGTCTGCAGCCGTATCACCAAATTTCATCCCCAGATAATCCCACCGATTCACCGGATTGTTCGCAACAAACCGATAGAGGTTCAAACCTCCTTCTTCGGCGATGGGGTCGCGGCCGACGAAGCGGCCTAGTTTGGGGTCATAGAAGCGGCGGCCGTAGTTGTAGA
>CAUJJL010000024.1 GCA_963205455.1 Verrucomicrobiota bacterium | reverse complement strand
CCGTTGCGGGCAAGTCGCCATCCCCCGCCGCCTCGCAGCCAAGTGCCGCTCCAAAGGCAAGCCGATGGAGGGGGAAGGTGGAGTTTGGTTTCTACCAGCAGTCCGGGCGACTCGACAGCTTGAATACCTCTCTCCGGGTTGACGCGGAGAGGGAAAAGGACCGCAACCACTACAAGGCGAATGGGCGCATTCTGTACGGCGAACAGACGGACCGTGTGGTTACAGATCGAGCGGATGCGAGCTTCCGCTGGCGGCATCAGTTGTCGCAACGGGTGTTCACGCAGTCCGTGACGAGTTTTCTTTCGGATGACGTCAAAAAGATCGACCAGAATTATGAACAGAACTTCGGCGTAGGCTATGCGCTCTACAAACGAGAACGCCACGTCATCAATGTCGGAGGGGGAATCACCGGTCAGTTCCGTGAAGCACTCAACATCGGGACCGAATTCGCAGCCCTTGCCGAGTTCTTCGAGGATTACACCTACCGCATGAACGGGCGCCTCACTTTCCTGCAGGACTTCCTCGCCCAGTACTCACCCACTTCCCAGAACAAGTACACGATACGCAACAACACCATCGTTCCGATCGCAGGTGACGTGCAAAACTACCGGGTTCGCTTCAACACCACCTTGCAGGGAAAAATCACAGATCGAATTTCGATGAACCTACGTTACGAATACGAATTCGACAATACGATCGTGGAAGGCGTGGGAAAGTCCGATCAACGTGTCAGTAGCACCATAGGGTACGCGTTTTGAGACGGAAGCAGGGAGTCTGAGGTCGGAGAGTCTTCGAAAGACCTTCGATCCAAGAGACCTGGAAGGTCCCGCCACCTCAAAACCGGGCACGACGACGCGTGCCCCTGCAGTTCTGACCTCTGACTTCTGACTTCTGAAATTTGCCTACTGATTTCATCCGGTTCGCATCTGTGCAATCTGTGGTCAAAATTCCGATCCTCAAACCGGGCACGACGAAGCGTGCCCCTGGGGATTGAACTGCGTTTGAAACCTTACGCTGAGCGCTTCGCTTTTCGCGGGGCGGGCTTTTTCGGCGCGGATTTCTTTTTTGTTTTCGATACTTTTGGCGCCCTTGTCCGTTTGCTCGCCGCGGGGCGTTTGGCGGATTTGACAGGCATGGCTTTCCGTTTCGGCTTTGGTTTTGCCTTTGCCTTGGCAGGTTCAGCAATTACGGCGTCCGGATTCAACACCTGCGCAACGGAAAGTTCTTCCGCATCCTTCCAGAGATTTTCAAGCCGGTACTCATCCCTTTTCTCACGGGTAAACAAATGAATCATCACCTGGTAGGCATCCACCACGGTCCACCCACTGCCCGGCTCACCGGTATCCATTCCGGCGATACGGGCCTTCTGAGCATCGAGAACCTTCTCCAATTCCACACGAAGCGCCCGTAGGTGCGGCTCTGAGGTGCCGGTCGCCAGCACAAGATAGTCCGTGATCGACGATTGTTCGGAAACACGGAGGACCCGCAGGTCAATCGCCTTCTTTTCATCGAGGATGCGCACAATATCCCGGACGAGACTAAGTTCAGTGGTGGAATCGGAAGGCATGTTTAGCGATAGAGCTGCTTCTCACGAATGTGCACAATCGCCTTGTGTGGAATAAAATAATCGAGCGAAAGTCCATTTCGCGCGCGCTGACGCAACTCGGTTGAGCTGATTTCAACCAGGTGTCCATCGCACCGCAGCAGCCTCAAGCCAGGAATTGTCGGCGCGGCCTTTGCCGGATGGCCAGGCCTCTCGAGAAAAATGAATTTGATCAGGGTCGCGAGGATCTCGATGTCCTTCCAAAGATGCATCTTGGGCAACTGGTCACCCCCGATGATCCAGTAAAGATCGTCGTTTGGAAACTGCTCCCGAAAGTATCGCACCGAATCGATGGTATAACTCGTTCCTCCCTTCCGCAATTCATAGTCCGAAATCTCGAAGCGGCTGTCCCATTCCACCGCCGCCCGAAGCATGGCAAGGCGATCGGCAGCCGAAGATTGGGTTTCCTGGGGCTTTAGCGGAGCCTGCGCCGCGGGTACAAGGAACAGCCTGTCCATCTTGTGTTGCTCATAAACATCCTGTGCTGCAATCAGATGGCCGAAATGTACGGGGTCGAAGCTCCCGCCTAGGAAACCGATTTTCACGCAAACCTCACCATGCCCGAAGAGGTCCATCCGGGCAAGGCCGTGTTTTCAGGCACTTACAGAAGCGATCCTGCAGCCATCTCAGGCATTGACGGAAAATTGCCCCAACCGTTCTCTAGGGGAATGAGTGAAATTCCGGCCGCATCGCCCTCCGTGAAATACAAGCGCATTGTGCTCAAGCTCTCGGGGGAGGTCCTTCGGGGCAAGTCGTCCGACCCCATCGATGCGGGCGTCCTCGAGCGAATCTGCGAACAGATCAAGGACATCCACCTGCTCGGCGTGCAGATCTGCCTCGTCATCGGCGGCGGAAATATTTTTCGCGGACTTACCGGCGAGAAACGCGGCGTCGACCGCACGACAGGCGACTACATGGGCATGCTGGCCACTGTCATCAACTCCCTCGCCCTCATGGACTGCCTCGAAAAAATGGGCGTGACCACCCGCGTGCAAAGCGCGATTCCCATGAACCAGGTGGCCGAACCCTTCATCCTGCGACGCGCCATGCGCCACCTGGAAAAGGGGCGCGTTGTGATTTTTGCCGCAGGCACAGGCAATCCCTATTTCTCCACCGACACGACCGCCGCCCTGCGCGCCTCAGAAATGCACGCTGAGATCATCATGAAGGCCACGAAGGTCGACGGCATCTACGACAAGGATCCGAAAAAGCATCCCAACGCCGTGAAGTACGACGAAATTTCGTTCGTCGACGCACTCCGGCAGCGCCTGAACGTGATGGATTCCACCGCGTTCTCCCTCTGCCTGGACAACAACGTCCCCATCCTCGTGTTTGACCTCAACGAGGCCCACGCCATCCGCAGGGCAGTCCTCGGAGAAAAAATCGGCACCCTGGTGCGCAGTTAAGCCGCATCGTCCGGTTGCCGTCGCCTCTTTTCTACCCACACTCCTTTTCCTACCAACATGTCGCATCCCATACTTTCCGAAACCCAGGGTCGGATGAAAAAAGCCATCGAACACACCCTGCACGAATTCAGCACCATTCATACCGGCAAGGCCAACCCGACCATGGTCGAATCCGTCACCGTGGAGGCTTACGGATCCGTGATGCGGCTCAAGGAATGCGCCGCCATCAGCACGCCGGATCCTCGCACCATTGTCATTCAACCCTGGGACAAGGGACTCGTTCAGGCAGTCATTAAGGGCATCCAGACAGCCAACCTCGGGTTCAATCCCAACATGGACGGCGGCATCGTTCGCATTCCACTCCCCGAAATGAGCCGCGAGCGCCGACAGGAATTCGTCAAGGTTGCCAACCGCCTCGCCGAAGAGGGCCGCGTCCAGGTCCGCAACCTGCGTCGCGACGCCATTGAATCTGTGAAGAAGGCCAAACTTCCCGAGGATGAAAGCAAACGTCTCGAGAAGGACATTCAGACCGCCACCGACAAGGCCATCGCCGACATCAATCAGCACCTCACCCACAAGGAAAAGGAGCTGACGACCGTCTGATCCTTCTGCCGCACCCCGCCTGCTCGCGGAGTATTTTGCCTGGAGATTCCATGTCCCTACCCAACGCCGGCCATGCACGCAGGATCGTCGTCAAGCTGGGCACCGGTGTCCTGACATCCGGCATTGGCCAGCTTGACACCGACCGCATCGGCTCAATCGCCCGTGGCATCGCCGACCTCAGGCAGCGCGGCACCGAGGTGATCGTCGTCTCCTCCGGCGCGGTGGGTCTCGGCATGGGTGCACTCAAGCTCCAGAAGAAGCCCAGGGACGTTTCCAAGAAACAGGCCTGCGCCGCGATTGGCCAGTCCCTCTTGATGCAGACGTGGCAGAATGCCTTCTCGCCCCTCGATCTCACTGTCGCCCAGGTGCTCCTCACGCACGAGGATCTGCGCAGTCGCACCCGCTATCTGGGCGTGAAGGAATGCCTGCAGCAACTGATCGCCTACGGCACGATTCCCATCATCAACGAAAACGACACGGTGAGCGCCGCAGAAATCAAGTTCGGCGACAATGACACCCTTTCCGCAATGGTTGCCTCCCTGACAGAGGCCACTCATCTCGCCATCCTCTCGACTGCCCCGGGCCTGATCGACATGAAGGGCACCGGACGGATCGTTCCCGTGGTTGAGCGCATCACCCCCGAGATCGAAGCCATGGCCGGCGGCACCACGAGCGAAACCGCGACCGGCGGGATGATCAGCAAAATCTCCGCCGCGCGGCTCGCCACCCAGGCAGGCTGCGGAGTCTTCATCGCAAGCGGCGCCGAACCAGACATCCTGAACAGGCTCCTTTCGGGCGGCGGCCCCGGCACGTTTTTCGTCCCAAGTGGCCTTCCGCTGGAGGCCAAGAAACGCTGGCTCGCCTATTTCCAGCGCCCCTCCGGAACACTCCTCGTCAACGCCTGCGCAGTGCCGGTGCTTCGCGATCAAGGTCGCAGCCTGCTCGCCGTCGGCGTCACGAGCGCGAGCGGGCAGTTCCAGCCAGGCGACATCGTCAACATCGCCGCGCCCGACGGCACCATTTTTGCGAGAGGAAAAACGGCCTTTGCAAGCAGCGACATACCCCGGCTCGCTGAGAAGCACGGCGAGGAAATGCGCGCGCTGTTCCCAAATCGCAAGCGCCACGAAGTTGTCCACCGCAACGACCTCGTGCTCCTGTAGTCGCGCACCCTCCAAGCGGACCATGCATACCGATAATCCCTTTCCATCCGACACGCGCGAAACGTTCCCAGAAATCGACTTCAGAGGACTTCTCAACGACGAGCAGTTTGCCGCAGTCACCGCAGAGCCCGGGCCCATGCTGGTGCTCGCCGGCGCGGGTTCGGGAAAGACGCGCACGCTGACCTATCGTGTCGCCTACCTGCTGTCCCAGGGCGTTGGCCCCGGCGAGATCCTTCTGCTCACCTTCACGAACAAGGCCGCCAAGGAAATGCTGCATCGCGTCCAGGATCTGACCGGTCGCGATCCGCGCCAATTCTGGGGCGGTACCTTTCACTCCCTTGGTCATCGCGCACTCCGCATGTTCGGCGAATCGATCAATCTGCCCAAGGCGTTTACCATCCTCGACGCCGACGAATCCGAAACCATGCTCAAGCAGGCAGTCGATTCGCAGGACAAACTGTTCTTCAAGGACAAAACCAATCCCCGCCCCGGCCCGCTTTTCAGCGTGCTTTCCCTCGCGCGCAACACGCAGCAGTCACTGGCCGACACTGTGGACAGGCAGTTTCCCCAATACAAGGATATCGCCCTCGCCCTTCCGGCTTTCGCGCGCGCCTACGCAGCACGCAAACGTGAACAGAACGTGTGCGACTATGACGACCTGCTCGAATTCTGGCTCGAATTGCTCATCAAGGACAGCTCCGTCGCCGATTACTTTGCGCACCGTTTCAGACACGTCCTGGTGGACGAATACCAGGACACCAACCTCCTCCAGTCACAGATCGTCGACCGCATCGCGTCGCACCACCGCCTGATGGCCGTCGGCGACGACGCCCAGTGCATCTATTCCTGGCGCGGCGCGAACTTTGAAAATATCATGACGTTTCCCGACCGTCATCCGGGAACCGTGATTCATCGCATCGAGACCAACTATCGCTCCACGCCAGAGATTCTGAACCTCGCGAACAGCGTCCTTCTTGCGCAACCCAAGGGGCGCCACTTCGACAAGGAACTCAAGGCCGCGCGGAAACACTCGCAAAAGCCATTCCTGGTCCAGGCAATGGACGATCGTGAGCAGGCCGATTTCATCGTGAAACGCCTGCGCGCGCTGACGGAGGACGAAGGCGTCGCCCTGCACGACATCGCGGTCCTCTACCGTTCACACTTCATCTCCCTGGAGGTCCAGCTCGCCCTGTCCCGCGCGGGCATCCCCTACCAGATCACGAGCGGCGTGAAGTTCTTTGAACGCCAGCACATTCGCGACCTCGTGGCGCTAATCCAGTTTGTCTTCAATCCCCGCAACGAATCCGCCTGGACGCGCATCGCCGTCCTCCTACCCAAGGTCGGCGAAAAGGGTGCCCAGAAAATTTACGCCGCCGCCCTGGAGCATGCGAAGCTTCTCCATCAGGACTTCCTCGATGCGCTCTCGACCGACGATGTGAAAAGCAAGGTCGCAAAGGACGCGCGTGCGGACTGGGAGCAGTTCTGCGCCTCCCTTCAGCAGGTCGGCAAAGCCATGAGCACGTCGCGCCCGGCAGTGGCGATCGAGACGGCCATTCAAGGATGGTATGGCGACTACCTCAAGGGTGCCTTTGCCGACTACCCGGACCGCCTCGACGAACTGCAGGCACTCGTCGGATTCGCGCAGCGCTTCGATGAAATGGACGAACTGCTCGCCCAGATCGTGCTCCTGAACGGGGAGACAAGCGACCGCCATGCCGATCCCGACGCCGACGCCATTCGGCTGACGACGGTGCATCAGGCCAAGGGACTCGAATACGCCGTGGTCTTCGTCATCGGACTGGCAGATGGGTTATTCCCCGGGCGGCGCAGCATCGAAGCCGGGGATGTGGAGGAAGAACGAAGACTCTTCTATGTGGCCGTCACACGCGCACGTGACGAACTCTACCTCTGTTTCCCGAAGCTGAATCAGCGCGGTGGCCCGAATGGCATGACGAACTTCCCTAGCCGTTTTCTCCAGGAACTTTCGAGCGACTCCTATGAACCGCTCCATATACAACGTCACCGAGGCTGGTGATTGCCCGAAAGTCCGGCGGCATGATCCTCCGCCGCCTTCAGCACCCGAAGCGCGTTTCCGCTCCAGAATTTATCAATGTCGGTTTCCGTGTAGCCCGCGGCAAGGAGCCTCTCCGTGATTTTCGGCAGGCCCGTCACGTCCATCAGTTCATCCACGCCACCTCCGCCATCATAGTCGCCGCTGAAACCAACATGATCGGGTCCGACCACCTTCAAGGCATGGAGCACATGGGCCATGTATTGGTCGAAGCTGGCCCGGGCAAAAGGGTGCTTGCGCTCCAGATCTGCGCGTCCGGCAAGATAGGCGGCAAGCCGCTCGGGAGTATTGATTCCTGAACGCCCGCCAAAACTGGCGATCAATGCGCCTATGGCGCGATTGCGTTCGGGATCGGTGCCGACATTTGCAACATAGGCGCTGAAGGCATTGATCTGGATGACGCCTCCCTTGGCAGCGAGCTCGCGCATCAGGTCATCGTCAATGTTGCGCGGATGAGCATACACGGCCTTGCAGCCGGAATGTGACAAGAGAACGGGCGTCTCCGAAAGCTTCAGCATATCCCGGAGCACCTGGTCCGACGAATGCGACCCGTCCATCACGATGCCGAGGCGATTGCACTCCCTGACAAGCTGTCGCCCGAGTTCACTCAATCCGCCATGCTCGGGACCGTTCACATCCGTCGCCGAATCGCCCATTTCGTTGTTTGAAAGGTGTACGGGACCTAGCAGACGGACTCCCATGTTGTAGAAGGTCTTCACGAGCGTGAGATCCCTGCCGATCGGGTAGGCGTTCTCCATCGAGAGGAATACAAACTGTTTTCCCGTCGCTGCAATGCGAGCGGCATCCGCACTGCGCAGGGCGATCTCGAAATGATCGTGATTTCGCGCGACCATTTCCCGGATCCTGACTCCGATGCCGAGTGCATTGTCGCGGGCGATCGCATGCCCTTCAGGCGTCCGCGCTCCTTGTCCCACATAGATCGCCCAGAATCCCCCATCGACCCCTCCCTCGACCAGACGCGGGTAGTCAACCTGGCTGAAATCCTTTTCCCAGGTGTGACGCTGCATGACATCCCATCCCGGGCGCGCCAGGTTCACCGCGGAGTCGAAATGCGTGTCCAGTACCAGCGCGCGCCGGTGCACGTCAGCGGCGGTATCTGCTCCGGCAAGCGGAAGCAGCACACTCGCTGATAAAAACATCAGCAAACCGGGGGCCATTCCTCCCCTCAGCATTCGAGACAGGTCGATCCCAAAAGTCCCACGAGGTAGAGATGCAGAAGTCATCCCCATCTACCAACACCCGTCCGGGTCAATTGGCAAGGAGTCACTCGGTCACGGCGGGTTCTCCCGTCGGGTCATCCGATGCGCCACGAGTTGATTTTCTAAAGACCTGACAGATTCATCGGCGCTCGATTCCGAAGATCGCCCCATCCTGAACATGCTCGAGAGTGACCATAAATCCCTTCTCCGCGAGTTCTTGTCCGGTCATCACGTGAAGGACCTTCCCCTCGGGAGCCAGGCTGACTTCATAGGAATCCCGTGGTGCAAGGCCGGGAACAAATACACGTCGGGATTTCTCGCGCGCGTGTTCACGAAACACCCCGACAAGTCCGCCCGCCTGCGTATCCGTGTTGATGCGTGAAAATCCATCCCACGCCCCTGCCGTCGGCTCTCCGAATCCCGGCAGATCGCTGCGAAACATGGCATAGTCATATTTGGCCTGCATTTGTTTGAGCCAGTCCGCCCATTGGCGAATGTGTTGCTTGCGCTCGGAAGGCACCTCACGGAGGTCACCGAGGAAAATTGGAAACGCGCCAACGAGTGATTTGAACGACTGCTCCCAGTTCGGATCATCAAGGCGCTGATTGCCGATCACGAGTGCCGTCGCAGGCATCGCGGGCGAACGCCACCAGGCCATCTGACGCACCCGCCAACTGTCGAGCGTCGCGGGATTGTCGAAGTTGCTCAGCCAATCACCTTCCGCATGCGCGCAGAGCGCGTAATCCACGAGGTTCATCTTGCCGATCGCTTCGTACGTGCAGTCGATGAAGAGCTGAGGCGCGGCCGCATGAAGCTCGTCAAACATGCGCCAGAGCGCCGCATAAATCGCCTCATGGGATTCCGCGTGATCACGATGTCCCGGGTGATTCGTCGCATGGCATCCCGAAATCCAAGGGTCATTGACATAGGCGCTGCTCACCACCGCGAGATCAAGTTTGACGTACTCAAGCCCGTTGTCGCGAACCAGCCGCAGAAGCAGTTCCTTGAAGTACTCAGTCCAGCCGGTGGCCAGACAGGCCGTGACTCGTGTCTTGGACGTGGTATTGTGCAGGTAAATCGGGCGTTGATCAGCCCCAAGAGCCATCCATTCCGGATGTTCCGCATAGACCGCCGAATCGGTCGAAACCGCACCAAGACTCAGCCAAAGGCCGGGCTTCATTCCGAGACCCTTGATGTAGTCAAACACCGGCTTGAGGCCGTGCGGAAAGCGCTTCTTGTCAACAAGCCAATCGCCAATCGGCCGCGGGCCCGGCTTGTCCGTACGGTTGGCCTGCCAGCCATCATCGATCACGAACTCCTCGAAACCCATTTCAGATGCCTGCTTCGCCAGGTCCATGATCAGGCGCTCATCAATATCCACCGTGAAAGGCATCCAGGTATTGTAGACAAAGGTGGGCTTGCGCGTGAGCTCGGCAAGACGAAGTCCGAGGTGACGTCGCACGAAATCATTGACCGGCCCGCTGAGAACCGCTCCTGGAAACGTATTGGCATACGGCACGATGAAGGTGCGTTCACTCGCCCAGTTCTCTCCCGACCGCAGCCAGCGACGAAATGCATAGGGTTCCTCCGCGCGCTTCACTCCGACCGAAACCTCATTCCGCCCATCCAGAAACGCTGACACGCGTTTGAGAACACCGGACGCCTCGTTTCCGATCGCAAGTCCCCAGGTGGCTGCTCGTGCATCGAATTTCTTCGTCGAGAACAAGAGCATCGTGAGCGCATCATGCCAGTCACCGAGATACGGACCGACATGGGCCCGACGCCCATAGTCCGCATAGGTTTGGCAATGCACGTCGTCGTCTGCCATCTGCAGGTTTTCGACGTCCACGTTCTCAACTGCAACATCCACCAGTCCGACATTCTCAATGATGAGCTGTTTTCGTACAACCGGCAGTCCTGGATAGAGCAGGTAAACTACCTTCACGCGCAGGCTCTCGGGTGACTCCAGCACAATCGCCGCGCCGCGTCCTCCATGGGAGTCATTCGCAAGCTCACAGTTTGGCCGCGACCAGCCGGAAGCTCCCGTGAGGGTCTTTCCGCCATGCAAAACAAAACGAAACTCGCCTCCCTTGTCCTTGGAGACCATCGAACTCTCCGGAAATTCGGCGAGTGTGAGTTGTGCCGTCAGGATGCCGTCCGGTTTCAACGTCACCACCCTGCGAACCACACCGTTGTCGAGGATCAACTGGCTGTCGGTCCACGACGCAAATTGCGCAGCAGTCGGCGCAGCGCTTTGCCTGGACGCCGCGTGCAGAGGCGCAACGCCCGATCCAAGAACAATCATCAGTTGGGCAACCGCGCATGGTAGGAAAATTCGGAAACGGGACATGATCGACAGGGGTTAAGGGTGAAATGGGCAATTGCGGTGACGGCATCCCAAGCAGCTACGAGCTGCATCAGCGGGATGAGTTTGGACGGAAAAACAGACGAAACGTCTGGAGTTGCTGGCGCGCCAACGTTGCTGAAAGCACACCTCGCACGTCAAGGGTAACGGGTTCCAGATCGGTCTCAACGTGCGTCGTGCGTCGTGCCTCCACAAGACGGGTTCCAAAGTGGAATTGAGTCGTGGAAGAAACGTCCGCCACATTCCACACGCGCGCGATGACACCCCGGTCGATGCCCTCTTCCGCGGGCTTGATTGCCCAGAGAAGCACCCGGGGATCATCGATCGCTACCAAGGAAAAGGCACCCTCGCGCAGCGGCGCCTCCGACGTGCCTGTCACCTGCCCGGCAATCAGCGGGTTCTGATGCTCTAGCGCAAAGCGCATCGCCGTGGCGGCATCATAGCCTCGGTGGGGACGAAGCGCGAAGCGTTGAAGGAAATGCGTCTCCCCTCCCTGGTTTCGTATACCGAGCTGATCACCATCCACCTGACCGCCTGAAAGCACGTTGAGTTGGGCGGTCTTCGTATCAAGGGCATCCGGTGAACTCCGGCCAAGTCGCATGAACGCACAATCCCAGTTCGAAAGGGTGACTCCACGACGGCCTGCTCCGTCCGTGATGTCGGCGAAATGATTGAGGGTCGCGTAATCGTAGCGCGCATTGCGATCGGCATAGTCGCCTCCTTCGGATTTTCTGGCCAGACGAAGAATCGCACCGAGTTCCTCGGTATGGACCTGGGGCGATGCCAGGTTGAAACTAAACGACCAATGCCGGACGTCACCGAAGTTCTCGGTGATTTCGTTGACAATGTCGATGCGGTCGGAATCGCGATAGAGCGTCACCCGGGTGACATGATTGCGCCCGGCATCGCTTGTCAGTCGGACGGTAACGGAAACCGGTCCGGCATTCTGGACCACAGGCCCATGGCCTCCGGATTGATTCGCCGCGAAGTCATTGACCTTCAGTCCGTCGATACTGGCGGCAAGGTCGGCATCGGGCTCACGCTTGTCGACCAAGCTGGTGATCGCGCCATCAGAATCCAGCACGAGCTTCACCCGGGAATTTTCCAGCACTCGTCCGTCGGCGATCGCCGCGAGTTCGTGCGCCACGGTGCCAGCCCGACCCGTGCGCACTTCGTAGATCCGGTAACCCACAGGCGGCAGGTCACGCGCAAGGATACGAAGGCTCCTCTTCCCGGAGTCCTCGATGAATTGATGCTCGACGCTCTTCCCCGAAGTCAAATCGACAACCTCCACGTCGTCTCCACCCGCGTAGGAAAGATCCGCGGCATCTGTCCGTACCCATCCCAGCGGATTGAACACAAAATACCTGCAGGCTCCCGCGGGGGCAGCGATGATTTTCGAGAGCGCGGAAGCTGCATCATCCCTCAGTGTGTCGACGTAATCTTCAATTTCAGTCGCGAGTTTCCGCTGCCATTCGGCACGGGCCTCACGTGTGACAGGCCCATCTGCAGTCCAGTCGTGCTCCCAAAAGAGACCGAGATCCTGGAAAGCCTGGTCGCGTGCGCTCACGCGATCGGGGAGCAGTCCTGGATCCTGCAGGCTGACAACGGTCGCGAGTGCCTCGGCGGTTCGCAGGCCTTCCACAGCACGGCGCACCCGCGCCGAGGTTTCCGCGAGCGACGCGCTATAGAGATCCCACTCGTTGCCATAGGTGAGGGACTCGGTTGGCAGCCGCTCGGCGTAGTGCGCAGAGAAATCACGGAAGAAATCCTCCTCATTGGAAACAATGACCTGTCGCTCCGGATTCGATGAAGCCCTCGCAATGCGATGAAAATGGTCGACGAAGGGATACTGCTTGGGATTCGGCAGATACGGCTCCCCGGTCTTGCGGTCGAGGGCATCCCAGCCGAACCCAAACGCAGCACGAACCCGATAGGGTTCATCGGCGCCGACAGGACGATAGCGCGCGAGAAAAGGGGCATCCGTGTCGAGGAACTCGATCGCCTTCACGGGATCGAAGGCCTCGGCATAGCCTCCGCTGCGTTTGCTGCCTCCCGGAAGCGCGAATGAATGCCACTTCATCAGCACCCGTCGGCCATCAGGCCCGGCACACCAGTAGATCTCATGATCGCGGTGGGCAAGTTCCCGATTCTTCATCCGACTCGCGCACCCGCAAATGCCGCGCCAACTGAAGTCGGCTCCGGCTCCCGCCCAGAGCGACGCCAGCCCAAGAGGAAAAGTCTGGTTCTCCATCGCAACCGCGAGTTTGAAGCGAATCCCAAATCGGCGCTCGAGGCGCCCGGCGTAGTACATGCCGCGCAGCACGGCCTCGGTCGGCTGGCCTCCGTAACAGGACACCAGCGCATTGAGCGGCGCGCTGATGGTTCCGTCTGCCACCCGCGTCATGAGGCGCTCAAACTCGACCGCTGGTTTCTTTCGTTCATAACTCCACAGCCAGTGATTGCCATCGCAATTGAAACGATGCCGATAGGGCGATTCGTTGTCCGCGGTCTGCGCGGCGAGCGCGAGATGATGGTCGAGCATTTCGACAAAAACCCTTTCGTAAGTTTCAGCGTCCGCCGTCCACATGAAATCCGTGTGATCATCTTCACCAAGATAGATGCGTACCGGTTCGGCGAATCCCGTGCAGACGAAAAGTAGGGGAACAAGAAGAAGGGGTGATCTCATATCAGAATTGGGCAACCGCAGACTGCCTCCCGGAGGCCTGTGAAGTAGTCACGCCGTCCAAGTACTCCAAGGGGCGTGGACCACAGCACGCTGATCCTAGACCATGCCTCAATCCGCGAATATCCCCGGAAATACGGGGAGTCTCCCCGTTGTCATCCAATTGGGAAGCCCATCAGCATGGTACGGAGGAACGAAATTCGGCCGAGGATCCCCGGAGCGAGGCGTAAGTATTCCATGCCCAGGCCTTGGTAGCGTCGCGACCGTCACCAAAGCTCATTCACGCGCGGTGATGACCAGCGCCGCGTCCTGCCAGCCAGCGGGTCTTTGCAGCGTCATGGCGCCTGCTGTTGCCACACTGTCTGCAACAGGCGCGCGCTTTCCGCTGAGTGGATCGAACCAGTGTCCGGTCCATGACGCCGCACCGAATCCGTTCAAGCCCAACGCAATTTCCGTGTTGTCCGGCAGGTAGGCAACCAGGAGTCTTCCGTCCGCCGTGCGTGATGCGACCATTTGCGCGAGCGGGTCCTTGCTCTGGTTCCGGATCAACTCCGGTGCAGGCACCAGTTTCCACCACTCAAGGCCCGCCATGAAATCCCGAAGATGGGTCATCTGCGTCGCGCTCGGCCAGGTGAGAGCCGTGCGCCAGTAGTCGTAGGTACCGGGATCCGTGTTGAAACGCCAGACACCGCCCAACCCGCCCGGAACCTTTGGTGGCACATCCCCCGCGCCGTAAGTGTAGCCGCGCGATCCTGAAAGCCAGGCAATCCAGCCGCAACGACGCACGTCCTGCTCACGCCAGTTCGGGCCATTGTTGTTTCCGCGCGCATCGTACATGGCCTCGATGTTGATGACCGGTTTGGTCGGTGAGCGTTGCCAGAGCTCAAGCGTCCATTCACGCGCTGCGGTGTAGGCGCGGACAAGATCACCACTGTGATGCCCGCTTTGCAGTCCGGTAAAATCCAAGCTGCTCAAATCATGGTACCGCCGGGCCGTATCAAAATGAGTGCCGGGATGCTGAGTGATGAGATGCGTCGCGATTTCGTGCAGTCGTCGACCGGCATCCTCGTTTTGGGCATCGATCCGCTGGTCCATGCTGGGTGAGAGGATGACCATCAATCCGGCAAGGCGTCCGGTGATGTAGCGTGCAAATGCCTGCCCTGCCTGTTGTGTGGCGAATCCTGCCGGAGCCGCTCCAAGTCCGGTGAGCATCACAAAAAGTCCGTTGTCATTGGCCACGCCGATCTTCTTCTCAATGTCGCTCCAGTAGGCGGGATTGGGTTCGGAATTTTCGCGGAAGGGCATCTGGCCCGACACAGGATTCTGGGTGCTGTTTCGATTGACGGTGCCTGTGGCGACCGTCTGAACCACGCTGAACTTCTGACGCGCACGCACGCCCGCATAATGGCGCCAATCCTCTAGGCTTCCTTTCCAAAGGGCATTCCAGGCGGTGTCGCCCATCCAGAGAAACGGCGTCCCATCGGCATGCATCAGATACCGCCGGTCAAGGCTCACGCGCAAATCACCGTGCAGATAAAGCGGGTTCTCACCGTGATAGGAAGCGACGTTCACCCTGCCGCGTTGATCATGAAGTCCCGGATCGCTCTCAACATTCGCAACGCTCCGCCATTGCCAGGCGCCTGCGATCGGAAACGCCGCGCGAAAACGAAACGTCCGCCCCTCATCCCAAAATGCGGGCACAACAAACCGCATGCCCCCCGGCCCGGAAAAGTGAACATCAACTTCGACGCCCGCGTACGGTCGAGTGTGGTTCCTTTGAGCGGTCAACTCACCTTCCCAAGACTGCCAGACCACGGCTTCACCCACGGTCGGCGTCGCGGACGGCGCCGCTACGAGCTTCACGACGAGGCCGATTGAAAAGATGAGGATGGTGTGGAGTGCCTTGAACATGTCGCGGGATGAAAAGTCAGCCTCGTCCCTTTCTCAACCTAAAGCCGGCATATTTCCTTGGTCTCCTGGATGAGAAACCGCGGAGTTTCCATCCAACAGGGACTTGTTGAACGGCGAACTTGCACCGCGGACGAAATGCCATGTAACCAATGTCAAGGTGCAGATCTCGACTTCAACCAGGACCAACACCGCGGCCTCCAGCGTCGTGAACCAAACGGCGGGCGCTTGGCAGACCCGAGACAACGGCAATCGGGTAGGCGTCGCTTTATCCCACGTCGATGTCGAAACCCTGCTATATGATCCGGTGGCAAGGCCCCTGCCATTGCCTCCGGCAGAGGCAGTCGCGATTGCCCAAATGACCAGGATCAACCGGGCAAATCGGGCGGGTTTCGATGTTGTCGCAGCCGCCACCAGACACTGGCTGGTCTGAATCAGGTAGCGATTTTTCAACGATGAATCGGATCGAAACCTCAACAGTCATCAGGGAGATGCAGGCGGGCGACATCGAGTCCGCCATGAAGCTCAAGGATGCGGAGAACTGGAATCAGACGGAGGCCGACTGGCGACATCTGTTGATGCACAATCCTCAGCTGTGTCTGGTGGCTGACGTAGAGGGAGAGGTGGTGGGCACGGTGACGGCAGCCAAGTTTGAAAACGAACTGGCATGGATCGGCATGATGCTGGTTGCCCAGAAAATGAGGGGACGAGGGCTGAGCAAGGCCCTGCTTGGCGAAATTCTCCGTCGGCTGGACGGTTGCGCCGTGGTCAAGCTGGATGCGACTCCGAAAGGCCTGCCGATCTACGAGCGGTTGGGTTTCATCATGGAGCGGACGATCCATCGTTTGGAGGCCACCGCACCCGTGCTGGCGCGGACGATGAGACACGGCGCCGTGCCCGAGTTGGCGTTGCCTGGAGATCTGGAGGACTTGGTGGCTCTGGACCGAAGAATTTACGGCGTGGGTCGTGGGACGTTGATTCAGTTCTGCCTCGATTCCGCGCGCGGTCACTGCTGGCTCGTTCGAGATGCTGGCTCAATTCGCGGCTTCGTGCTGGGGCGCCCAGGAAGCCGCAACCAATACATCGGCCCGCTAGAAGCGGAGAGCCTGGACATCGCGAAGGACTTGCTGGCTTTCGCGTCACAACCGAACGTGCCCTCCCGGTACGTGATTGATGTGCCGACTGATCGGATCGACCTCATGGAGTGGCTGATTTCCGGAGGGTTTTCCCTGAAACGCACACTCTACCGGATGCACTACCGGAAAAGTCTTTTGATTGGCGATGAGACGCGGCAGTATGCCATCGCAGGGCCGGAGTTTGGATGAATGTCCCACCCACCAGATGCCTGACGGACGGCGGCGTGATCCTGGCACCGTGGTTGAACTGATGGGCAGTCAACCCCCGACGTCCACATAGGATCGCGTGAACCACATCGAAACGGCCTCATGGCCGGGCTCGACGAAGCTCTCCCTTTCTCAAGGTGCATGCACTGCTGTGAGGTCGGGAGATCCTCGACTACCAAAGGGTCGGGACGACAGAGGCGTCCGTGATGTTCGCGTCCTTGGTAATCAAGGGCACCCGATGTACCTTGGCTGTCGCGGTGATTATGCGATCGAACTGGTCTCCGTGCGGAAGGCGCAGCGCGGGAGCCATGATGGCAATGTCGAGGCTGATGGGCAGCACGACGACAAAATCGAGAAGCGCGCCGAGAATAGCGGCGGGCGAGCCGCCCTTGAAGGCGATCCTGCCCGAATGGAACAACAGTCCGATTTCCTGAAGCGACACGTCCGAGATCGCCAGTTGTCCATAAGGCGTCACGCCAATCGCGCGCGCCGCCTTCGCGCCCAGCCGGTCTTCATCGGTCGCTGCCCACAGGAAAGCGTGGGTATCGAGAACGTACTTGAGTCGAGGCACTAAAGAGAGGGTTTCCCGCCGTCGATGGCGAGGGTCGGCTCCGTCAGGTCATCACGACAGACGATCTTTCCCATGGCGGCGCCCAAAAGCGATTTCCGGATCCGGGCGGCTGTGAACAGGAATTCGCCCTCCTTGTCTTGGACGCGAATCGTGCCGCCCTTCCTCGCCTGCGCCTTAAACGCGGCGAAATCCCTGAGGAATGTGCGGGTATTGGTTGTCATCCGGCAAAGCTGTATGACACATTTATTAATGTCAAACTCGGTTGCGAGTTCAGAGAAGAGCGTCCCGCCAAGTCGGAGACGGTGCTGGCAGAAGGTATCGAGCCCAGACCCTGGGCGACAAAACGGCCCGGAGTCGATGGCAGCCTTTCTGAGGCTGTCGGTCGCTCCAGGCCTGAAATCAATCTGATTGATACGAAATCAGAAGCGCAGCGTCACGCTTGCCATGAGCTGACGTCCGTCGAGGTAGATGTTCGACGGGAACTGTTTGGATCCAAAGACCTGGTAACGCAACGCATCGGTGAGGTTAACGCCTTGAAGGGCCAGTTGCACGTTTTTCGTGATGTTGAAGTTTATCGATGCGTCGAGATCAGCGTAGCCGCCCATCTCCTGATTCAACAGCCCCGTATCCACAAAGTAGGCGAATCCGGTGACAAACGTCGAACGGTAGTTGTAGGCCACACGGGCTGAGAAGGGTCCCTTTTCATACATCGCAATGATGTTATAGGAACGCTTCGAGAGGTTCGTGAGCGGCGCGTTCACGGATCCAGCCAGCCCCGCGACCGTGGTTGGAGTGGAGCTGTCCACGTACGTGTAGTTTGCCTGGAGTCCGAAGCCATCAAACGGCGCAGGCAGGAACGTGAAGAATTTCTGGAATCCAAATTCCACCCCCCGGATCGTGGCCGGATTGAGGTTCTTGGAGGTTCGGATCAGATAGGTGACACCATCATAGGTGCGCTGTTCAGAGAAACTGCCGATGAACCCGGTGACGTCCTTGTGGAAGGCTGCGACGTAGAACATGTCCGACTTGTTCAGGTAGTATTCCGCCGAAAGATCGAAGGCCGTGGCGCGAACCGGCTTGAGATCTGGATTTCCCTGGGCGCCGGAATTGAGATTTGGGTCCACCGGATTGGCGTTCAGTGTGAGCGACGGTGAGAGGGATCCAAACGTCGGACGCGTGATCGTCTTGGAGGAGGCAAATCGAAGGAACAGCTGCTCCGTCAGCTTCAGTCGCGCATTCAGGCTCGGCAGGTAGTCCCAGTAGGACGACTTGAGCTGCAGAGGAACAGCGGACGCCGAGTTAGGACCCTGGAATCCCTTGGTGTCCTCCTTGGTCTGCACCGCACGCAGCCCGACATTGCCGTCAATCTCATATCCGGCGATCTTCGTCGAGAACTGCGGCATCAGGTAGAACGCGGTCGTCGTTTCCTTGATGTCAAAGAGGCTGAGTCTGTTGACGGTCGCGGACGTGTCAGGTGTGTTGGTGGCTTTGTAGGCTTTGTAGAGCGCGTTTGCATCGCGCAGCGTGCTGTGATCAGGAACCCAATAGGACGGAGTCTGCGTCTGGCTGTAGCCCGAGAACAAGTTCTGAATGGGCGAGGGAATCCAGAGGTTAGGATTCTGACTGAGCAGGTTCGAGGATGCGGGAATGGAATAGGACCCTAGAAACAATCCGGTCGGATAATTGTCGCTGGTCGTCGTCGCATAGCGGACGCCTCCAATGATCTTCGTGATAAAACCCCGCCTGACATTGTATTCGGCATCAATCCGTGCGGCACGTCCCTCGGTATTGGAAGGGAACAGCCGGTAGTTGACCTGCGAAAGCCGGTAAACGCTCGGATCCATCAGGCTCACTCCCGCGATGCGCATGGATGGGATCTCCCCGCCCAGATCGTAGGTGAGCGATGGAATCGGCACGGAGGCGAAAACAAGATTGTTGTAGAAGCGGTTGGAGCTCTTGTAGCGGTTTGCATCGAAATGAACCGTGAGATCACCCGAGGTGTAGCGGCCACCCAGGCTTGCCATGTCGAGCTTGTTCTCGAGATCGCGTATGAAACCATAGGCGGTGCCCGTGATATTGCTGAACGTCGCCGAACGCACCGCCGTCTTGCTGCCCTCGAACATCACTCCGGAACCGGCCACGGAGGCCGAGGCGGGAAGCGACGTGGTGAATTGGACCGAGTCCTGGATGTTGCGCCACTTGTTGGGATTGAACCCTGCGTACAACTGAAGGTTCGGGGTTGGCTGCCACTGCAGTACCGCATTGAAACCCTGCGTCTTGAATTCACCCCAGCTCGAATTGGTATTGTAGCCGTTTGAAGAGAGAGCAGTCGCAACTCCGGTCGCTACGGTCTTGTTCGGTGTGGGGTTGCCGATGCCAATTGAATCCTCTCTCCAGGGTGTTGTGATGTCACTGATTGCGAACAGCACGCCGATCTTCCCGAAGTCCGTTTTCCGGGATGCATTCACAAAGACGTTATAGTTCTGCTCCTGGCCATCGCGCAGCGTGGAGTAGGTTGTTCCCGCAGTGAGACCGCCGCCATATCCGTCCGCGAAATCAAACGGTTTCCGCATGCGGACATCGACAAGGCCGCCAAGCCCACCGTCGATCTGATTGGCCGCGGAGGTCTTGTAGACATCAATGCCCACGATCAGCGCGGAGGGAATCTGAGAGTAATCAAAGTTCCGCTGGCCCACACCAACCCCCGCCGTGCCGTTCGCGATGCCACCCGGCGTGATCACCTCACGGCCATCAATCGTATTCACGATTTGATTGAGCCCGTGAATCGTCACCGCTCCGTTCCCACCAAGTCCGGAGAAGGTGTGTGCGAGTTGAACGCCGGGAACACGCGACAGCGCATACGAGACATTGATGTCGGGGAGCTTGTCGATGTCGCTCGCAACGATCGAATCGACGAGTTGCAGCTTGGATTGCTTGATGTCCGCCGCGCTCGCAAGGCTGCCTCGCAGTCCGGTGACAACAAAGGTATCGAGATGCACCGTCTTCTCGTCCTTTTCATCTCCGGGAGAGGATGTCGGCGCTGCCTGGCCGTGTAGTGGCGATAGTGAGCCGCAGAAGAGCGCAAGCAGTGCGGCGCATGTCATTGCATTCAATCGGGTGTGCATAGGGTACGTGTTTTCCGGCGACATCCAGGTCGCCGCTGAATCTTGTTGAAACGGTTGTCTGTACTGAGGAGGCCGACCCCATCAGGTGACCGGGGGAGGAATGAACCTGAGGAAGTGAATCCGCCAGCGGCAGGCAGGCCTGTGCCGACGGGTGACATCCGGAATGTGTGCCGATTACCGGAGTGTCGGAGCACAGGCTATCAGGGTCCCCGATTCCCCGCTACCGGTCCGCCGCGAAAAATATGCGGGATCCTAAGATCGGATGTGCCCGCGGACTCTTGGGCGGCGCACACACGCCAGCGGGGTGTCCTATGCCACCGCGCAGCGGCGCAGCCAGGCGTCAGGCCGGACGACGCTTGACGAGCAGCAGATGCTCGGCCGCCATAACGGTTTCACCGCGCTGGTTCAGCGACTCCACGAGTTCCACGACGATGCCATGGTCAGCCCGCTTGGGATGATCCCGTTTCTCCTTGATCGTGCAGCGCGAGGTCAGCGTATCGCCGATGAACACGGGTTTGATGAAACGAATCCGGTCATAGCCGTAGGAAAACGCGAAGGGATTGATCACACCTGCGGTCTGACCGACAGCGATGCTGAAGATCAGCGTTCCGTGCGCGATGCGCTGCTTGAAATCCTGCGTCTTGCACCATTCCGCATCCATATGGTGCGGATAGAAGTCGCCCGTCTGCCCTGCATGCAGGACGATGTCCGCCTCGGTGATGGTGCGCCCGATGGAGGAGCGTGCCTCCCCAACCCGGTAGTCTTCAAAGTAGAGAATGCTGCTCATGCCGCGGCCGCGAGGCCCAAGGTTCCAGTGATTTCGGAGGCTGTCATCTTCATTGCAGCAATCAAGGCACCGTCACGTTCGCGCTGGCCGCGCCGACGCAGCCGGGTGACGGCCAAGGCCGCAAGGATTCCGGTTTCCGGATTGCCGACAAGCACGGCCAGGTCGCGCACTCCCTCGATCGTTTCACCCTCCGCGGAGACAAAGCCCCGCCGACGGATTTCCGCGAGCCCGGCGTTCCAGCTTTCCAGCGATTTACCCGACAATCGTTTCCCGGATGGCGAAGCGCGCAGGACCTCCGCCCGCTCGCCCTCGCCGAGTTGGGCCAGCAGCAGCCGGCCGGACGCCGTTTCCACCGGATCGAACTGGCCGCCCACCTCAATGGAGACACGCACCCGCTCCGGACTTTCCTGCTGGGCAAGCACCAGAAGCGATCCGCGGTCCAGCACGCTGAGGTGACAGGACTCGCGCAGGCGCTCTGTCAGGTCCTGCATCGGCCCCCGGGCGGCGCGCAGCAACTTCTCCTCCACCGAATGCGCATGCGCGAGTGAATAGAGCTTCAACGTCAGACTGTAGCGACCCGATACCCGGTCGCGCAGGATGTATCCGCGCGACTCCAGACAGTTGAGCATCCGGAAAAGCTCGCTGCTGCTGCGCTTCAGCCTGATCGCAAGCTCGGCGAGCGACTGCGGAACCGAAACTGCCGCGAGCGTCTCGAGCACATCAAGCCCCTTCTCGAGGGCCGGAACAGGGTACTGCGGGGATTTGCGCATTTTGAGCTTGCGACGTATTTGCTAATAAAATCGTATTTCGCAAATAAAAAATGGAGCGACCCCGCCCATCGCCTTCACCGAGCCCGACCGATACCCGCCCCATCGTGATGATCGGAGCCGGAGGCATCGTGCGCGACGCCCATCTTCCCGCCTATCGACTCGCGGGTTTCCCGGTCTACACCATCTGCGATCGCGAGCCCGCCCGGGCGCTCAGGCTCGCCGCCGAATTCAACGTCCCTCACACTGCGGCATCGCTGGCCGACGCGGTCGCCACGGCTCCAGCCGGGGCCGTGTTCGATGTGGCCGTTCCAGCTTCAGCCCTGCCGGAAGTTTTGCCGGTCCTGCCTGGCGGCTCTCCGGTGCTCATCCAGAAACCATTCGGTGAGGATCTTCCCCAGGCGCGCACGCTGCTTGCACTCTGCCAGCGCAAACATTTCACGGCCGCGGTGAATTTCCAGTTGCGCTTCGCTCCCTGCATTGCCGCCGCGCGCGACCTCATCATCCGCGGTGCAATCGGCGACCTGCACGACATGGAGGTCCGTGTCACGGTTTTCATGCCGTGGCACCTGTGGACCTTTCTCGAAGCGCTCCCTCGCGTCGAAATTCTGTATCATAGCATTCACTACGTCGACCTGGTCCGATCCTTCCTCGGCGAACCGCTGGGTGTGCATGCCAAGACCGTGCGCCACCCGGGTACAGCGCGGCTGGCATCCACGCGCACCAACATCGCATTCGACTACGGCGACACACTCCGCGCAAACATCACCACCAATCACGGCCACGCCTTCGGCCGGAAGCACCAGGAGAGCTACGTCAAATGGGAAGGAACCCGAGGTGCGCTCAAGGCAAAGCTCGGGCTGCTGCTCGACTATCCCACGGGAGAGCCAGACACGCTCGAATTCTGCGCTCTTGACCCGTCCGGCCAACCGGGCCCATGGGAATCCGTGCCGCTCAGCGGAAACTGGTATCCCCATGCCTTTATGGGTTCCATGGCCTCCTTGCAGCAGTTCGTCGGCGGCCGAACCTCGAACCTTCCCACCCGCGTCGAGGACGCCATCCGCACGATGGCCGTGGTCGAGGCAGCCTACGAATCGAGTGCGCATGGGGCAACGCCGATTCCCGCGCCCTGAACACACCTCTCAATCATGCCTCATCCGATCACACTCCGCGGCATGACGTGGAATCATCCGCGTGGCCTGGCACCGCTTGTGGCGACCGCACGGCAATACTCTCTCGAAAATATGCAGGTGCGCATCGAGTGGTCCGTGCGCTCGCTCAAGGACTTTGAGGAATACCCCATCGAGCGAATCGTCCAGGACTTCGACCTGGTCGTACTCGATCATCCGTGCATTCCCGCAGTCGCCGGACGCGGCATCATCCTCCCCCTCGACACCCACCTCTCTCCGGAATTTCTCGCCGACCAGGCGGCAAATTCCGTCGGTGTCTCCCATCGCAGCTATCACCACGACGGTCATCAATGGGCGCTGGCCATCGATGCCGCGGCACCGGTCGCGTTCTGGCGCGAGGACCTGATGGCATCACATCACCTCGAGGTACCTCGGACATGGACAGACCTCCTTGCTCTCGCCAGTCGTGGCCATGTCGAAGTGCCGGCCGCCCCGATCAACTGCCTGATGAATTTCTTCACGATGGCAGTCGCCGCGGGAGGCTCGCCCTTTTTATCGCCCGACAAACTCGTGCAGCGCTCCGCGGGACGCGATTCGCTGGCAAGGCTTCGCGAACTCTTGTCCCTCTGCGATCACGGAATCTGGCAACGCAACCCGATCGCGTCCCACGAACTCGTCGCCTCCGCCGTGAATCGCACCGTCGTCTACTGCCCGCTCGCGTACGGCTACTCGAACTATGCCCGACCCGGATTCTCGCCGCACGTGCTCACCTTCGGCGCTCCGCCCCTGCTCGACGCCCGCCCACTCGCCACGGTTCTTGGAGGAACGGGCCTCGCCGTCTCTGCCGTCCGCCCAAACCAGCAGACCGCAATCGACTATGCGCGCTTCACCGCATCCGCGGAAATCCAACGCACGCTCTACACTTCCAGCGGCGGACAGCCCGGTCACCGGCTTGCATGGATCGACCCTGAGAACAACCGGGCGACCGGCGATTATTTCCTGCGCACCCTACCGGTCCTGGACCAAGCATGGCTTCGCCCACGTCACGCCGGGTATCAGCATTTTCAGGACACGGCGTCCCCGATCGTGCACGCAGCGCTCCGCGGGACATTGGATGACGAGACCGCGCTGGATCAGATGGACGCCCTGCACCGACACACGTTTTCCCAGCACGCACGCACGTCATGAGACCGCTTGAAGGACTTCTCGTTCTCGACTTCGCCCAGTTTCTTGCAGGCCCCTGGGCGGCGACCCGCCTCGCTGATCTCGGTGCACGCGTCATCAAGATCGAGCGACCCGGCAGCGGCGACATCTGCCGTCACCTCTACATCTCAAATCTTTCCCTCGACGGCGACAGCACGCTCTTTCACTCCATCAATCGCAACAAGCAGAGCTATGCCGCCGACCTCAAGGATCCGGCGGATCTCGTGAAGGTGAGGCAGCTCGTCGCGCAAGCAGACGTGCTCATCCAGAATTTCCGACCCGGCGTAATGGAGCGCCTTGGGCTCGGTCCTGCGGAATGCGAGAAACTGAATCCGCGGCTCGTCACGGGGGTCGTCACAGGCTACGGCGCCGAAGGCCCCTGGCGCGACAAGCCAGGTCAGGATCTGCTCGCGCAATCCCTTTCGGGCCTGACCTGGTTGAACGGAAACGCGGATCAGCCGCCCATGCCCTTCGGTCTGTCGGTTGCCGATCTCACCGCCAGCGCCCATCTGGTACAGGGCATCCTCGCAGCGCTTGTGCGGCGTGGATCGACCGGCCGCGGCGCGCTGGTCGAGGTAAGCCTGCTCGAATCTGTACTCGATCTGCAGTTTGAGGTGATCACCACCTTTCTCAATGACGGCGGCAAGGCGCCCGAGCGCAGTTCGATCAACAATGCGAACGCCTACCTCGGCGCGCCCTACGGAATCTACGCCACCGCCGACGGCCACCTCGCGCTCGCCATGGGTTCGGTCATCACCCTCGGCGAACTGCTCGAACTTCCCGCGCTGGCGGCATACACGGACCCACAGTCCTGGTTCACCCAGCGCGACGAAATCAAACGTCATCTCGCGCAACACATCAGGACCCAGCCCACCCGTCACTGGCTGGCACGCCTCGAGCCCGCGGGCTACTGGTGCGCCGAGGTGCTCGATTGGGCCGGCCTCTGGGAGACCGAGGCGTTTGCCGCACTCGACTTCGTGCAGACGGTCCGGCGCGACAACGGCCCCGCATTGCGCACCACCCGCTGTCCCATCCGGATCGACCGTCATCGCTACACATCGGAACGCGGTGCCCCTCGCGTCGGACAGCACACGCAGGAAATCCAGTCTGAATTCAATCTCGGTGTCTGACCCTCTCAACCACTCCTCCCATGTCCCCTGAAGCCACCCCCCTGCTCGGAACACTGCTGCACACCGTCGGCGCCTCAGCCGCCGCCCTCTGTTATGCGCCTCAACGCTATGTCAGGAACTGGCGCTGGCAGACCTACTGGCTTGTACAGGCCTCGGGTTGCTGGCTGGTGCTTCCGTGGATCTTTGCCTGGTTCACCATTCCCGAACTCGGCGCAGTCCTGCATGAGGCACCGGGCGATGCGATGCTGCGATCCTACCTTCTCGGCGTGCTCTACGGCGTAGGCGGCATCGCGTTTGGCGTGGCCATTCGCTACATCGGCTACTCCCTCACCTACGCCATCGCCATCGGCGTCTCCTGCGTGCTCGGCACGCTTCTGCCTCCTCTCCTCGCCGGAACCCTCCGATCCACACTGGCAAGCACTGCCGGTCTCTACGTGGTCGGCGGTGTCGTGCTCGGCGGAGGAGCCATGCTGGTCACGGGCTCGGCCGGTTTCCGCAAAGAGAGGGAACTTGCCTCGGGCGGCGCAACGAACGGATTCAATCAACGTGTCGGCCTCCCCATCGCCCTGCTCGCTGGCATGCTGTCAGCCGTCTTCAGTTTCTCGCTGGCCGCCGGGCAGCCCGTAGCCGATGTCGCGGCAAAACACGGCGCGGGAAATTTTCAGGGCAACGTCATCTATCTTTTCTCCAACACCGGCGCGTTCACGACAACGCTCGTCTACTGCCTCTATCTCATTCTCCGAGACCGCTCGATCCGCGAGTTCGTCTCAGCCGGAGGTGCAAGCCTCGCCCGCAACTACGCGCTCGCGCTGCTCACGGGACTGCTCTGGTACCTGCAATTCTTCTTCTACGGACTCGGTCACGTGCGCATGGGCAGCCTGAAATTCTCAAGCTGGGCCATCCACATGATCATTCTGATCCTGCTCAGCTACGGCTTCGGCGTCGCCATCGGCGAATGGCGTTCCTGCAAGCCAGCCACCCGACGCATCGTCTTCGCGGCGATCGCATTGCTCCTTGGCGCCGTGGGACTCATCAGCTACGGAAACCACCTCGCATCCTTGTAGTCCGGTTGACTGACTCCAGGGTGTGAGCGAAACCGTTGTCTGTTTCGCAGTGGATTTCCTTACAAGCATCATGCCGAACCGTCCCGACATCATCCCATTCCCAACCGGCAAGCCGACCCTCGTTGAGCCTGAAGCCATGGCGCGCGTTTACGAGGAGGTGAAGACGCCCTACAAGTACGGCATCGTGCTCAGGGGTGAAGCCGACGAAATAGTAGACTGCCCAAATATTTTCCGACACGGAAACCGCTGGTACATGGTGTACATTTCCAGCAGGGCGGAGGTCGGCTACCAGACGTGCCTCGCCCGCAGCGACGATCTGCTGCATTGGGAAAAACTCGGCATCGTGCTGCCCCTGCGCGGCGAAGGATGGGACGCCTGGCAGGCAGCGGGAGGCATCTCGCTCTACGACACGCGTTGGAATGGTTCACATGAGCTTGGCAAGCACGAGGGGCGCTACTGGCTTCCCTATATCGGTGGAGCAAAGAAGGGCTACGAGCCTGATCCTCTCGCGATCGGCATGGCGTACACCGACGACCCGGTTGCCATGCGCCCTTGGGAGCGCCTCGACTCAAATCCCGTACTGGCTCCCGGCCAGAGCGACACGCGAAATTTTGAGCACGTCACTCTCTACAAGAGCGCCATCATCCGCGATGAATCCCGTTCCTTGGGCGCGCCGTTCGTGATGTACTACAACGGCAAGTCCGCGCCCTACGGCATCGAGGCCATTGGCATCGCGCTCTCACACGACATGCGCACCTGGCAGCGCTTCGGACACGGCCCGATCCTCACAAGCATAGGATCTGCGCCCTGGGCAATCAGCGGTGATCCTCAGATCACCCGCATCGGCGACCTCTGGGTCATGTTCTATTTCGGCGCATTCTGGGATCGTGGAGCGTTCGACACTTTTGCGTGTTCCCGGAACCTTATTCATTGGACCAAGTGGAGCGGCCCCCACCTCATCGCGCCAACCCTGCCCTTCGAAAACGAATACGCCCACAAACCCTGGATCCTGAAGCACGAGGGCATCGTTTACCATTTCTACTGCGCCGTTGGTACGGAAGGCCGAGTCATCGCGCTCGCAACTTCGAAGGACCTACGTTCGTCATGACCGCCGCGCACCGCATCATTGTCACGGCAGTGCTGCTCTGCACGATGGCGCGGGGTGCCCCCCCATCCTCACGAGACGAATCACGCTATGTGGTGCTCGATGCGCCGGGCAGCCATCTCTTTGAGTCAACGCCCTTGGGCAACGGACGGCTCGGCGCGTCGCTCTTCGGCGGTGTCAGCGAGGAACGCATCGTCCTCAATGAATCCGGCATGTGGTCCGGGTCGCCGCAGGAGGCCGACAGATCCGACGCGCAAAAGGCGCTGCCGGAGATCCGCCGTCTGCTTCTTGAGGGAAAGAACCTCGAGGCAGAAGCCCTGGTGAACGCCAACTTCACCTGCGCCGGCCCCGGGTCAGGATTGGGTGTGGGAGCCAATGTTCCCTATGGTTCCTATCAAATCCTCGGCGACCTGAAACTGACATTCCTGGGTGAGGGCGCAACGGCTCCGGTCACGCATTACCGGCGGGTGCTCGACCTGGACAACGCGGTGGGACGCCAGACCTACGAACAGGCAGGTGTGACGTTTTCCCGCGAAGCTTTCGTGAGCCATCCCGATGAGGTTTTTGTACTTCGTCTGACGGCGGACCAGCCTGGAAGCATTTCCTTCGACGCACGGCTGTCGCGCAAGGAGCGGGCGGTAGTCGAGAATCTGGGCCGCGAGGGGCTGCTCATGTCAGGTCAGTTGAATGATGGCCGGGAGGGCGGGATGGGCGTGCGCTTTGCCGCTCGTATGAAAATCGTGCTCCGCGGTGGCACGCTCACTCCCGTCGGTGATGCGATCCAGGTTCGAAACGCGGATGCGGCACTGATCTTCGTGACGGCCGCAACCGACATCAAGTCCTTTGCCGGGCGGAAAGTGAACGATGCATTTGCCGCTGCAGAACGTGATCTCCGGCGGGTCACAGGAAAATCCTGGGAACGGTTGCGCGCCGCCCACATCAAGGACTACCGGCGCTACTACGATCGCGTCTCACTCTCACTCGGCGCCCCCGATCCGACCGCCGCCAGCAAGCCAACCTTGCAGCGCCTGCGGGCGTTCCACGAGGGTTCCGCGGATCCATCGCTCGCTGCGCTCTACTTCAATTTCGGTCGCTACCTCCTGATCTCCTCCTCCCGTCCCGGCGGTTTTCCGGCAAACCTGCAGGGCATCTGGGCGGACACGATTCAGACACCCTGGAATGGCGACTGGCATGCCAACATCAATGTGCAGATGAACTACTGGCCCGCCGAAGTCACGAATCTGAGCGAGCTGCATGAACCTCTCTTCGCCCTGATCGAATCACTTGTCGCACCGGGAACCAAAACTGCCCAAGCCTACTACGGGGCGCGCGGCTGGGTCTCATTCCTGCTGGCGAATCCCTGGGGTTTCACCTCGCCGGGTGAATCCGCAAGCTGGGGTTCCACCGTATCCTGTTCCGCCTGGCTCTGCCAGCACCTCTGGGATCACTACCTCTTCACGGGCGACCGCGACTTTCTCGCGCGTGTCTATCCGATCCTGAAGGGCTCGGCCCTTTTCTACACCGACATGCTCATAGACGATCCGTCCACCGGATGGCTTGTCACTGCGCCTTCAAATTCGCCGGAGAACTCCTTTCTCATCGATGGGAAACGCGTGCACGTGTGCATGGGACCGACAATCGACATGCAGTTGCTGCGTTACCTTTTCAGCGCGTGCATCCACGCAGCCGACACCTTGGGGATCGATTCCGAGCTCGCGGTCATTCTCGCCGAGAAACGCTCAAGGCTCGCACCCACCCGGCTGGGTTACGATGGAAGTGTCATGGAATGGTTGGAGGACTACATCGAGAAAGAGCCCCAGCACCGGCATGTTTCCCATCTCTGGGGCCTCTATCCGGGTGACGAAATCACTCCGCTCGGCACGCCGGATCTTGCAGCCGGCGCGAGACGGACGCTTGAGAAGCGTGGTGACGGCAGCACCGGTTGGAGTCTCGCGTTCAAGATGGGCATGTGGGCGCGACTCGGCGACGGTGATCATGCACACCGGCTTCTTCAGAATGCGTTGAAGCCGGTCGATAGCGACATCACCGGAAAAGGCTGGGGTGGAACATTCGCCAACCTGTTCGACTCCCACCCGCCGTTTCAGATCGACGGAAATTTTGGAGGCACTGCGGCGATCGCCGAGATGCTCGTGCAGAGCGCACCCGGCGAGATTCTGCTCCTGCCGGCACTGCCTTCCGCATGGTCCGACGGCGAGGTCCGAGGCCTGCGCGCCCGCGGCGGGTTTGAGGTGAGCATGACTTGGCGCAAAGGCCAGCTCAGGTCGGCCACGATCCGCAGTGTGGGAGGAAAATCGACAACCGTGCGCTATGGGGATACTTCCAAGAAGTTGACCCTTCGCCGCGGCGAAACCAGATCCGTCAAAGTTCCATTCTGATCGAACAACCGTCGCCAGCTTCCCCATTCAACATGCAACGCTTTGGATCCGTCATTGGCATCAGGGAGGACCACATCCCCGAATATCGGCGTCTTCATGCGGCCGCGTGGCCGACAGTGCTCGAAATGATTAGACGGTGCAACATCCGCAACTACTCGATCTACCTGCGTCGCATGCCCGACGGCCGATCCTACCTTTTCAGCTACTTCGAATATATAGGTGCGGACTTCCCGGCAGACATGGCGCGCATGGCCGCAGATCCAACGACCCAGGAGTGGTGGAAACTCTGCAAGCCCTGCCAGCAGCCGCTTGACGATCGCGCCCCCGGTGAATGGTGGGCCTCCGCCGAGGAAGTGTTTCACTGCGATTGAAGCAACGAACAGCCGACAGCCCTTCGCAAGGTTGTCGCGCCACAAATTGACATTCTTCCAAATCTGGAGGGGCACGCTTCGTCGTGCCCGAAGCCGCCCGGCGCCTCACAACGCCAGCCCTTTCGCCCTTTCATCGGAATCGTGTTTTCTTGCGACAATGACCCTGCGTCAGATCCTGACCCCATCTCGAACCAAACCGGTCACGACAAAGCGTTCTCCTTTCCAATTTGGGGAAAGATCCATCTTCAGTGAATCCAAGCTGTCAGACTAGGATTTGTCTCCTGACGCTGGGATCTGTCTCATGGTTTAAGGTGATCTTCGTAGCCGTCACCCAGACGGCCAAAAGCCCCCGGGTCATGCCCAACAATCGTCGCATCCATGGCTTCGGCAACTGCGATCTGCCAGGCATCATTCTCACCCATGCGATGGGCTGAACGGCTCTGGCGAAGGGCGACACGCTCGGCGTGCTGACGCCCAATGGTCTGCCAGCGGAAGGCGCGAAATGCCTCGCGCACAGCCGCAATATCCGTGGCGCCTTCGAGCACCTCGGCGAATGTCACCGGTGAGATCCAGAGTTCCGCGCCGGGATTGCGCGCAGCCCATGCTCGTGCAGGCCCGCGTTCGTTCCTGGCAACCTCGTTCAGGAGGTCGATGACGAAAGAGGAATCCAGAAGGAATCGACTCACTTTCGGAGTGTAATACGGAGCCGCTCGTCGCCTGCGTAGCGGTCAGCCCAGGCCGTGAGATTGGAGCCGGTGACGATTTCCTCGTCGCGGATCAACTTTCGGACGAACGTGGCTTTCTTCAGCCCCGCACGCTTGGAGCGCCTGGCGAGGATGCCTTGCTCCTCTTTGGTAAGGCGAACGGTGAGAATACTAGCCATGTATGACACTTGTATGCCTGAATTTCGCTTCGTCAATCCCCAGCGGGTGAATCGAGCGTGTCCTGAACACCTGCTGAAAGAAGGGGTTCGATCAACCGGACTTTGAAAGTCCCTCGGATACCCTCTCCGGCCAAGACGACACGCGATCCTACCGATTGAGAAAGCAATCGATATCCACTCAAACAACGGCACCCGTTTCCAATCCCGTTCATCCGCGGATTCCGCTGGCGAACGCAGATTCAGGTATCGATCCACCTGGAGCCAATCTGCGTGAATCGGCGTCATCTGCGGATCTCTTTCTCCGGTCTGTTCGGGAATTCCCTCAAACCGGTCACGATGCTGCGCGCCTCGCCTGCTTCGCTTTCGGCCAGCGCATGTGCCAACCCCGTTACACGGAAGGGCATGCGGCCTCCGCCTCAGGCCTTGCCCCGGTCACGCCCTGCACGCAATAGTTTGCACGCTCGCTGAGTTGCAAGCCGATGCCCGCCAACCCCTCGTGGATCACCCTCCCCTCCCATGCGTTTTGATCCACGAACCCATTCCCCGGCGCTGAATCCCGGCACCGTCCTTGAAGGCGCCTCACTTCGTCCCGCGAAATGCCCGTCCGCCTGCGGCGCAGCCGCTGTACTGACCCTGGCGCTCCTGCTCGCGCCGGCAGCGGCATTTGCCCAGGTGGCGGCGTCTCCAGGCGCATCCACGGTGCCCCCACCCGATGACGTGCAGGTCCTCACCCCGTTCGAGGTGCGCGCCGAGGAGGACAGCGGCTATGCGGTGCGCGACACCCTCGCCGGCAGTCGTCTCAAGACGGAACTTCGCAACGTCGCCTCCCAGATCCAGGTGATGACCCCGGAGTTTCTCCAGGACATTGGAACCGTGTCGGTCGAGGATGCCTTCCGCTACTCCATCAATGTTGAAAACACCGGAGAGTTCTCCGCCTACAAGTCGGGCGACTTCAATGATCGGGTCGTCAATCCCAACACCGACAACCGCATGCGCGGCCTCACCACCAGCAGCCGTTCGCACGACTTCTTCGAAACTTCGATCTTTCTCGATACCTACAACTCCGACCGGATCACCTATTCCAGCGGCCCCAACGCCATCCTCTTCGGAGTGGGCAAGCCCGCGGGCATCGTGGACATCAGCTTCAATCGTGCGCGCATCGGAAAGAGCAACTACTCGATCCAGTTCCGAAGCGACAATTATGACTCGCTTCGCACTTCGATCGACCTCGAACGCACCCTCATCCCGAAGCGTCTCGCCGTACGCATCGATGCCCTGCAGCAGAATCAAAACACCTTCCGCACCGCCTCCGGCGACAACTCGCGCCGCCTCTACGGCACCTTCACGTTCACTCCGTTCAAGAACACCTCCATCCGCGGCTGGATGGAGCACGTCTACATCAAGGCAAATCAGGCGCGCAATACCGTGTTCACCGATCGTGTGACTCCTTGGATCGCGGCCGGACGACCCATCTTCAACAATGGAACCGGCGCGTCAGGCACGACTCCCGTCCCTGGCGCGAACGACCCGATCTTCAGACGCTACACCACAAACCGCAACGTCTACGTATTCGGTCAGACGGCTGCGGCCGTTCCCTTCATGGTCTGGGGCGCCACCGCCAATCCCGTGACAAGCGCCACAGCCCGCTACTCGGTGACAACAAAGGGCCCGGGCGACCTCGCGACAGATCCCGATGTGTACCCTTACAGCCTTGCTGACTCCTCCATTTTTCCCATCGACGTAAACGTGAACGGCAATGGCACGGGCAGCCTCATGCGCGGCAGGATCCTCGGCGCCACGATCGAGCAGAGAATCGGACAAAACCTTTACGTTGAAGCGAGCTACAATGAGGAAAAGAACCGCTGGGATTTCGTCGACATCATGCGCGGCAATCAGAATTCCCTCTACGTCGATGCCAACCGCTTCCTGCCTGATCGGGTGACGCCCAATCCAAACGTCGGACGCTACTTCTTCGAAGGCGGCGGGCGCGGCGGCATCCGACGTTTTGAGCGCGAAGAGGCCCGTGCGACACTCGCCTACGATCTCGATCTCAGAAAACGCAATGTCTGGCTTGGCAGCCACCGCTTCGGACTTCTGGCGCAACGCACCTACTCTGTCGACGGGCAACCCGACAGCGACATGCGCATCGTGCCGGACGGCGTGGACCCGGTCGACAGCTGGACCAATGCAACCTACGCGTACCAGTGGAGATCCTACGTCTCGAATCCCCAGGATCCGTCCACCGGAAATGTCTACTACCTCAATCTGCCCTTCGATCCGATGAAGACCACCAAGATTCCCGGCTACACGATCTACGGACCCGAGAATCCCATCGGAATGACCGCGCGCTCGACCAATCTCCGCAGCATCACACTTCACGGCACCGCCTTCTCGATGCAGAGCTCCCTGCTAAAGGAGCGACTCGTGACGACCTGGGGACTGCGACGCGATCGCGTCACGAATTGGAGCGCCGTCGACGAACCCGGACTCCTGAGTCGGATTGGTTCCGGCGGTCCCAATTCCGCCTGGATGTCCATCATGGATATCCCAATCGGAAAATCGAATCAGCAATTCGTTTCCGGCAGCACCTACAGCGCGGGCGCCGTGTTTCATGTAACCAACAACGTCTCCGCATTCTTCAATCGCTCGACCGGATGGAGCTCCAAACCCGGCACACGCTATCCCGACAACACCTATCTCTCCGGCTCAAAGGGCGTCGGCACCGATTATGGCCTGAGATTGAGCCTGCTCGATGGACGTGTCGCGCTGCGCGTCAATCGTTACCTCAACACCTCCGGCCCGGACCAATCGGACTTCCGCGTGCAATTGCGCAATCCGGTCAACAACATCGAGCTGATCATCGCCAACGCCACCGAAGCAGGACTCATCAACCCGCCGCCACCACCAACGCCCTTCGAAACCGGCGTGGTTTCCACCTACGAAGTCACCGCCATGGCGGAATCAAGCGGCTACGAATTCGAGCTGACTGCGAACCTGCTGCGCAACTGGCGCCTCACACTCAACGGCACTCTGAGCGACGCGGTCGAGACGGACATCGGCGCACAGTGGATCACCTACATCAAGAGCCGCCTGAAGGTGTGGAGCGACAATGGCAGCCTGACTGATCCCGAGTCGACTTCTTCCACCACGATCCGCGACATCGCACGCACGCTCATCAGTGACATCAACCTCATCCAGCAGGCGGACGGGCGCACCACCGAACAGGCGCGCGGCAAACGCGTCAATCTGGTGACGCGCTACTCCTTCGAAAACGGTGCGCTCAAGGGCGCCTTCGTCGGTGCAGGCTATCGCTGGCGCGCCCGTTCCGTCGTCGGCTACAAATCCCAGGTTGTCCAGAACGACTTTCCGTTCGCCGGCATTCCCGATCAGATCTCCGTGCCCGACATCGACCTGCCGGTCTACGGACGTCCCATCAACGAGACCGAACTCTTCTTCGGGTACACGCGCAAGTTCGGCCGCAAGCTCGTATGGCGCGGACAGTTGAACATCCGGAATGTCTTCGACGACGACGGCATCATCCCGCAACGCTCGAGTTCCACCGGGGCGGTGACGGTCTATACGATTCCCGAACCGCGGACGTTCGTGTTGACGAACACGTTCTCCTTCTGATCGGCTTTCGCGCAGGAGCGCACGCCATGGCCGGAACCACACTGCAACCACCGGCGTCGCCGGACCCCGCTGTGGAGGTGCCAACGCGTCCACCCCGCCTGATGTCCGTCGATGTCCTGCGCGGGTTCGACATGTTCTGGATCATCGGCGGAGAGCATCTCGTGAAAGCGCTGAACCGCATCGACGGTGGACCGGTTCTCGCAGCAGTCGCCACACAGCTTTCCCACACGAAGTGGGAGGGCTTCACGTTCTTCGACCTGATCTTCCCTCTTTTCCTGTTCCTGATCGGTGTCTCCATTGTTTTTTCAATGGATCGCATGCTCGCCACAGCGGGACGCCGCGCCGCTTTCATCCGCATCGTCCGCCGCAGCATCCTGCTCCTCGCGCTCGGAGTCATCTATTATGGTGGCATCTCAAAGGGTTGGGCCAACATGCAATGGGCGGGCGTGCTGCACAGGATCGCACTGTGTTATCTTTTCGGAGCCATCCTGTATGTCATGCTCCCGCGGCGCGGTATCGTCGTCGCCTCGCTCGTCTGCCTGATCGGCTACTGGAGTTTGATGACCTTCGTTCCCGTGCCCGACCTGCGTCTCGACAAGGCCACGATCGGTCAGCTCGCAGCCAGGATCGGCACGGATTCCCCAGCCGCACTTTCCGCGGCAGTCCCGTCAGCCGTGCGAGGCAGCTACGAGGAAGGCCTCAACCTCGCGCACTACGTCGATTTTCGATTTCTTCCCGGACACAAACGCAACACGTACTACACCAACGAAGGTCTGCTCAGCACGATCCCTTCGATCGCGACGACGCTCTTCGGCATCATGGCAGGCTGGGTCCTGAAAGACACGCGCCGGAACGATCGTAACAAGGTGATCCTTCTCATCGTGGCGGGCGCCGCCGCAATCGTGGCCGGCATGCTCTGGGGCATCTCTTTCCCCATCGTGAAACGCCTCTGGACTTCGTCGTACTGCCTGGTCGCCAGCGGCGCATCGGCGGCATTGCTTGGAGTCTTTTACATGATCATCGACGTTTGGAAATGGCAGCGCTGGACCGCGCCGTTTCTCTGGATAGGCACCAACGCCCTGGTCGTCTACCTTGCCGTGAATTTCATCGACTTCGAAGCCCTCTCGATGCGATTCGTCGGCGGCGAAATCCGCAACTTTCTGGACACCACCGTTGCGCCAGGCACCGGTGGCTTACTCGTCGCGTCAGTCGCCCTCATGATCCCCCTTCTGCTACTGCGCTTCCTGTATCGAAACAGGATTTTCATCCGACTGTAACCCGGCTCCGACTTCCTCCCTCGCGTGCAAATGCATCACCATCCGCTTCCAACCATCGGCATTCCCGCTCGTCTCCTCATCGTCGCGGGATTGGCACTGTCGCACATGTCCGGTGCTCCGTCGAAGGATCATTCCTATTCCGCCTCGGAGGTGTTCTCCTCCGGTCGCACGATCCTGTTTCAGGATGATTTCCAGTCCGGAAAATTCGGGCGCTGGAAATTTTCCGTGAATGCCGACTACGGGATTCCCAAACCACCTGCGGACCGCATCGCAATCGTCGATGCTCCCGGACTCGGCGAGGGACACAAGGCCGCACGATTTGTCGTGCCGCGCGCGCCAAACTCCTTTCGTTCCGAGCTGGCGCTGCCACACGAGATCGGTGTCACCGAACGCTGGTATGGCGAGCGCATTTTCATCCCCGCGGACTGGGTGATCGACGACGGGAAGGGCGACGACATCGTCATGCAATGGCACGCAATCCCCGGCAACTGGCGGTCCACGTATCCCAATCTCTCCCTTTCGATCGGCGGGGACAAATGGTGGATCAAACAAAACTACGGAGCCGCACAGACAGGCCCCACACGCACCTCCATTGCGCTCGGCGATCCGGTGAAGCCAGGCACATGGGTGGCATTTGTCGTCCATGCACGCTGGTCGGCGGGAGATGATGGCTTCCTGAAGATCTGGAAGGACGACGCTCTCGTTTACGAAAGGACAGGCGCAAACATCTACACAACCATTGGCGTCGCCTACTCCCCCTACTTCAAGACCGGCATCTATCATCCCACATGGAATCTGAAGACACCCGACCGGCAGTCCGCATTCGAAAAGTCGTCCGACCGGGTGAAGAAGAGGATCATCTACGTGGCCGACGTGAAGGTCGGCGGGGAACGCGCGCGGTACGAGGACATCGCTCCACCGTCTTCCGCGGCCTCCACGCAAAAGTGATTCCTGCTCTCATGGCCTTCATTTCAACATTCCGTAGGTTGATCCGAAAGGCACAGGCGATTCCGCTGCGCCATTGGATCCTCGCTTTCGCAATCCTGATGGCCGCAGCTTCGTCTGCCACCGCCGCACCCGGAAAAAGACCCAACATCCTGCTGATTCTAGCTGACAACTGGGCCTGGCCGCACGCGGGAATTCTCGGCGATCCCATGGCCCGCACACCGGCCTTCGACCGCATTGCGCGCGAGGGCGTCGTATTTTCGAACACCTTCAATCCCGTACCTTCGTGCTCCCCTACGCGGGCATGTCTGCTCACCGGCCGGATCGCACATCAATTGGGTGAACGCGCCAGCCTCTGGAGCGCATTTCCAAGGGACACCCCTGTCATCACCGAGCTTTTGAAGCAGGCGGGATACGAAATCGGCTACAGCGGAAAACCCTGGGGGCCCGGCAACCATGAAATCTCCGGCTGGACCGAGAATCCCGTCGGCCCGAAATTCGCCAGCTTTGAGGAATTTCACGCGGGCCTCGGCTCCGGCAGACCTTTCTTCTTCTGGCTTGGCAATACCGACACCGCGACCAAGGGCGGGCGCCTGCCTTTTCTCGAAAAGGCGCAATCGGTCCTGGATCCCTCAAAAATCACAATCCCCCCCGAATTGCCGGATGCCCCCGAGACGCGCAAGGATCTGCTCAATTACTACGGGGGCGTGATGGCGATGGACGAAACCGCCGCCAAGGCCATCGAAGCACTGGAGAAGGCCGGAGACCTCGAAAATACGATTGTCATCTATACGAGCGACAACGGCTGGCAGATGCCGCGTGGCCTTGCGAACTGCTACGACGCCGGCTCACGCGTGCCGCTGGCGATACGCTGGAGTGGTCACCTGCAACCGGGACGCAGGGTTGAGAAGTTCATCAACGTCGCCGAAATCGGACCCACGATCCTCGAACTCGCCGGTGTGCATCCGCCGTCAACCATGACCCTGCATAGCTTCCGAAATCTGCTGCTCGGTCTTCCCGATCCGACCCCACGCGACGCAGCCTTCATCGAACGCGAGCGCCATGCGAACGTCCGTCGAAACAACCTGAGTTACCCCATGCGCGCGATTCGCACCCGGAACTTTCTCTACATTCGCAATCTTCGCCCGGACCGCTGGCCTGCCGGTGATCCCGACGTACTCTTCGTTCACGGTCGTCCGTATGGTGATGTCGATACAACGCTCACCAAGGACCTCCTGCTCCAGCACCTGAAGGACCCCGCCTTCGCCCGCGCCATCTCGCTCATTTTCGACAAACGACCCGCGGAGGAATTGTACGATCTCTCGAAGGACCCACACCAAATCACCAACGTTGCCCGGCAGCCCGGCTACAAAAGGGATCTGAAAAATCTGCGAGCACGTCTGGATCGCTGGATGCGGGACACCGACGACCCGCGCACGGACCCCGCGAACGACGCGTGGGATTCCTATCCCTATTACGGCAAGCCTCCCAAACTCGATTGATGGCCTGACAGCAGGCCCGTAGCGAGGATGGCGGCTCCCACAATCCCTGCATTGTTCCGCAATGCCGCCGGAACAATTTCGGCCCGGGCGCGGAGTTGCTTGAAAAACCTGCGGTGCTGCGCCGCGACGCCGCCACCGATGATGATCAGCTCCGGCCAGGTGATGCGCTCGGCGAGTTCGAGGAATTCGCCCACCCGCTCCCCCCACGCCGACCACGTGAGTTTGCCGATGCTGCGGCAGGCGGCCGACGCATAGCGCTCTGCGCGGTCACCGCGCAACAGCATTCCCCCAAGTTCACAGGGAATCACTACGCCATCGTGGGCCAATGCCGAGCCGATGCCGGTGCCGAACGTCAGGACAAGCGTCTTCTCCGTCCGACTGCGACCCGCGCCAAATTGCATCTCGGCCCGCGCGGCCGCCTCCGCATCATTCAACAGAACCACCGGCGCTCCGGTGGCGCGCGTCAGCATGGGCGTGTCTATGCCTGCGGTTTCCCAATGCAGATTGTCCGACGTGATGATCCGTCCCTTCTGAACCACGCAGGGGAATCCAACGCCGACCGCCGATACGCGACCAAAGCTCCTCGCGAGACTCGCGATCGCAGTCACGAGTTGCGCCCTTCCGAGCGGGCGCGGTGTTGCCATCGAACGAATGCCGCCAAGCAGTCGTCCGTTCCCCGGATCGACGGGCGCGGCCTTCAGGGAGGAGACTCCGATATCGATGCCGATGAATGAATCCATGCGCATTCAGGATTCCGTCGTTGGAAGAAGTGTTCCTACCTTTGCTCCTTGAGACTCATCCGTTGCAGCGGCGTCGCAAAGCGCATCGCACGGCCAAACACCACTCAATGCGTGAAGAGGTGCGCTCCATCGAAGTTGTCTTTGTCCCAGGTATTGACGTCGCCATAGTAGCGAAACCCATCGATCGAGTTGTCTGCCGGATCCATGCGCGGATCCTGCGTTGCACGCATCCAGTCGACCACGCGCTGACGCAGCGACGCGAGCACCGCCGCGTATTCGGGACGGCCCGCGACATTGACCAACTGCTCCGGGTCCTTGTGCAGGTCATACAGTTCGACGGCAGGCCTGTGTGCAAACGAGAGCTCAAAGAAGCGCCGCATGCCGGGTTCATTCTGCCTCTGCATCAGGAGGGTCTTGATCGGACCGTTGTCGATGTCGCCGTAGGGACCGACCGACTGATGTTTCACCGGATCTCCGGCAGGCAAGCGGTCTGGCCTGAGATTGAGCAGCAGCAGATGATCGCGGGTGCGGATTCCGCGGATCGGGTAACCGAGGTCTCCCGCCCGCACATTGGCATGGCGCTCGCGCTCGACAAACACGGCGTCCCTCACTGCCGAATCGTGTGTCCCCCGGATGAGACCGGCAAAGCTGTTGCACGTCATCGACACAGGGACGGGCAGTCCCGCCAGTTCAAGCACGGTGGGCGCAAACTCGCCGAGACTGACAAATGCACGTTCCCGCCGCTTGCCGTTGATGGCATTGGCTGCCTTACCCCAGACAACCATCGGCACCTTGAGGCCGTCGTCATAGCAGTTCGCAAGCCCGCGCGGGATCTGCCAGCCATTGTCGCCGCAGCAGACGACGATCGTGTTGTCCGCCAAGCCATGCCTCTCAAGGGCAGCCATCGCCTCGCCCACGGCGCGATCGAAGCGTCGCACCCCATTGTAATAGGCGAGCAGCGCCGCGCGCACTTCGGGGGTGTCCGGCAGGTGCGCAGGCACGTGCACCGTCGCCACAGCGAGACCCTCCGCAGCCTCGGGACGGTAGTCCCATTGTCCGATGGCCGTATCGAGATTACCGACCCAGAAGAAGAACGGCTGCTCGCGCGATGTCCTTTCCAGAAAGCTGGCGAAGTCCGCGTACCGATGTCCGACCGGATTCTCCGCCCAGCCACCGACAACATAGTTTCCCGGAGCCCAGCCCTTGCCGGAGTACGCGGTGAGATAACCCGCGCGACGCAGCAGATCAGTCAGCAAGGGATGTTCGGGCGGAAAGGAACTCCACAGGTTCACCGCCTCACCGAGCTGATGTGCGTAGCGTCCAGCGAGCATGCTCGCTCGCGTGGGTGAGCACGACGGCACCGGACAAAACGCATTGTCAAAATACATCCCTTCCCGAGCAAGGCGGTCAAAGTTGGGCGTCCGCACGGTGCGATCCCCTGCAAACGAACTGTGAGGCGCCGCCCAGTTGTCCGCGAGCAGCAACAGGATGTTCGGGCGACCCTGTCGGGCATCAGCCGGTCGCGCGGCTTCGGCTCCAAGGGTGTCGAGCGAGAGGCACAATCCGAGCACGGCCAGCAGGGCTATTCGACAAAAGGCGCGGTCGCTCCTGCGACCAACGAACGGGGAGGGTGTCAGCGACATGACGAGGATGCCTCCAGCGTCCCGAATTCATTTGAAAAAACGAGGGACCTTTTGTGCAAAGTATTGCATGCCGGGTCCTCGGACGAGCATGAATCAATTGGCGAAAGCCGCAGGGGTGAGCGTGTCGACGGTGTCGCGTGCCCTGCGCAGCCAGCCCTCCATCCCGGAAGCGACGCGGCGTCGCATCCAGCAGCTTGCCGAGAAGTTCGGTTACAAGCCGGATCCCATGCTCAATGCGCTCTATTCGTATCGAAAGGGCGTGACCAGATCCGAGTACCGACCGACGCTTGCCATGGTCGCCACGGGGGCGGACTGGAAAGAGAGTCTTGCCTGTCGCCTCTACCACGAGGGCGCCAGGCGCCGCGCGGAGGATCTCGGATATCAGATCGAGGTTTTTGTGGTTGAGCAGCGCAAACTCAGTTGCCAGCGCCTCGTGGGCATCCTCGAAACACGCAGCGTTCGCGGCGTTCTGACGTTGCCTATCTTGGATGTTTCGGTGAACCTGGACTTGCTTCCACAGAAATTCCTCGTGGTCGCGCTCGGATACAAGTTCAAGGCGGCGCTGATCAATCGCGTTTCGATCAATCATTTCTCAGCCATGGGTCAGGCGCTGGAACAACTCGCGGCCCTCGGCTACCGGAAGCCGGGATTGGTGCTGCGCTGTGAAAATCCCAGGATGGCCCCGAGCGGTGTGACCCACGTTGGCAAGTTATGGGAGGGCGGCTATCTCGCCGAGCGCACGAAGCTCTTCCCCGATCTCGACCTGCCCGTGGTCAAACCAGCGGACGCGCTCCAATTGGAGCGCTGGCTCGAAAAAACCTCACCGGATGTCCTTATCTCGCAGGACCGAAAGGTCACCCGCTGGATGGCGGAGCGCCACGTCGGCTTCCCCGTCGCTTACACCATGGTCGACGACGACCCGACGCTGACGGGCATTCATCAAAATTCTCTCCAAGTGGGCCGCCGCGCCGTAGACCTGCTTGTGGCCGACCTGTATCGCACCGAAACCGACTCGACCACCGCCCCCGTGACCCTCCTGGTCGGCACCACCTGGAACGCAGGCAGCACCGCCCCGCATCAGGCGCCCGGGCGGGCGGCGGCAATATCCTCCAACTCTCAAACCGGTCACGACGAAGCGTGCCCCTCCCAGGGTGAAAGAGATGTCAATCGCCCGTTCGGATGAAATGCGCGGAGTCAAAACGGGCACGACGAAGCGTGCCCCTCCAAATTGCCAGGACGATCAATCTTCTCCTCAGCAACTGCGCCAATTCCCAGTCCCGTTCATCCGTGAATTTCGCAGACGAACGCAGATTTCGGCATCGATCCACCAGGAGCCAATCTGCGTGAATCAGCGCTGACTGCGCATCACTTTCTCCGGCATGCATTGCATTCTTAAAGCCGGTAACACAGATGGCATGCCAAGGGTGGACACAATGGGACGCGGCTTTAGCGTTGGGTTCGTTCGCGGTGCCTGGGGACTTGCGCAAGAAAGGATTCGGTTGTCCGACGTAAGAGTTCCTGCTGTTGGTCGAAGGTGAGAGCGCGTAATTTGCGGCCGGTCTGCAAGCGCCAGCGGCGGGACTGTGCCACCGCGTCAAAGCTCTTTTTCTTGGTCGTGGCCATGGATGAGGAAGGTTGGGGCTACGATGCGCAGAGAGGGGTATCCTTGCAAGAGATTCACCGCATTAAAGCCCGATTCCCGGCGCACGTTGGCCAGGTGCTTGAAGTTCCAGCTTACAAGGTATTCGATCCGGGCGACCGTGCAAATGGCGACGTGCCGCGCATCGTCGTCAAAGACCTGGGGTACGACCTTTTGCGCAAGATAGGCTTGAGCCAATTCCTCCATCTCGGCTGTACGCTCCAGCACCTCGTCAGGTGTGAACATGCCCCGCATCAGTTCGCGCACCCGCTTTGGTGCACCCGCGATCTCTTGAAATACAAGTTGCGAAGTCACGAACCGGTAGAAACCCGCCTCGCGCAACCGCCATAGGGTGCGGGTATCAGCCAAAAACTCAGCGTCGAAATAGCCTCCAAAGACGGACGTATCGAGGTAGAGTGAGAACGCGCGCATCGCAAAATTCATGACTCGGCTTCAGGCGCCGGTCGAGGCGACAGAGTCGCCCAATTCGGGCCTCGGCGTGGGCTTCGGTGGGTACCCTGATCGAAACGCGCTGTAACGCTCTCACGTCTGAGGACAACTCGATTGAATTGGTTGTCTCTATACGCTAGCACCCCATCCCGATTCGGCACGCTTCGTCGTGCCCGGCTTGAATATGCCACACCGCGACCTCAAGGGCAACCCGATCGACTCCTGCATGTCTCCCTCTGATCGGTGCCATCTGCAGATTCCATTCTCCAGTCTGCTTTGGCGCTCTTTCAATCCTCCCACGCCAATCCGTGACCCATTGCTAGCGCATGGGCGGAATCGCGCTTCGGACTCCGCCAATACCCCGATTCCAGTCATATCCCCTGCACCCATACCCGCCGCCGAAAAACAGGCCGTCTCCGCGATACTGGCTGATCTGGATGGCAGCGGACAGACCTGTTTTCGGATCTTCAACGCTCATCGCCATGGAGCCCCCATAAAAGCTCCGGCCTCCACTGGCCATGCCATAGGTCATTGAAACGGCACCATGAACCTCCGGCTTGATCCGCGTCGTTTCAATCGTGTCGATCGATGTGACACGGGCAACAGTTCCCGGCAGGCTGGGCCGCGACATGGTGCGCGCTATGACATCATCCAGCGACTTCAATTCCGCGTCCGTCAGAAGATCCAGCCCCGCAGCCTTGCGCTGTTCGGCCGTGCGGCGCTGCGAAAACGTCGTGGAGAAGCCACGGACATCGCCCTGTCGGGCAAGTTTGAGCTCCTTCGTTATCTGCCTGTTCAACTCCTCGATCTGACTCGAAGAAAGCTTCGCCAGCCCCGCGGACGATTGTTCCTCGCTCGCCAGGGACTCCGTAAAGGGCCGTTCCAAAGTGAACTGCGCCCAGAGAGAACTGCTGCTCAGCGTTACCATGCCCAAGACGCCCATGAACATCAGTGATCTTAGCCCGACTTCGCCAACTGGAGTGAAGATTTGAGAAAATTGAGGGGTGAAGATTGCGTAAGTGACTGATGGGGAGGAATGGGGTTTTCAAAAGGGCGTGTAGGCCCGACCTACAGTCTATTCAGGTTGATGTGGGTCT
>CAUJJL010000023.1 GCA_963205455.1 Verrucomicrobiota bacterium | reverse complement strand
GCGTTTGCACTGATGGGGCAGGCGGGGGCAGCGGATCCTTCGCGACTCTCGGGTGCGATCGGGCATGTCCTTCACGCCACGGCGGGCGGTTTGATTGTCGCCATTCCGGCGTTCGTTTTTCACTACCTGCTTCGAAACCGCGTCGGCCATCGTTTTCAGGAACTGGGACTGACCATCGCGGAGCTCTTCAGGCATTTTCCGTACGAGGATTTCGCGGGGAGGTCTCTTGCGGGGGCCGAACCCTGTGCCGCGCGTCCGGTCTGGGCGGTGTGCGGCAAGGTCACCGAGGCGCCGCTGAAGTCCGCCGAGGGGTCCTTTGAAGTCACATGAGTTGAACAGGTCGAAATTGATTGGGAAAGAATCCACCATGGCTGGTGCTACGGGAGGGGAGGGCGACCCCGAATTTCAGATCGCGCCGATGATCGATGTTCTGCTGGTGCTCCTCATCTTCTTCATGAGCATCGCCTCGACCGCGGTAAATCGGTACGATCCCTCAATCAAGCCGCCGGTCGCGGCGGATGCGGCAAAGAAGGAGGATTCGCTCGGGGAACTCGTCTTCAATGTTGCGTGGAACGCACGTGATGAGATTGCGGTGACCACGTTTGAGGAACGAATCGTTGAACCGATCGAGCTGATTCCTGAAATGAGCAGACGGGTCGCGCTTGATCCCACGATCCGAGTGCTGATTCGAAGCGACGCGATGACACCTGTCCGGTTCGTGAATGCGGTGGTTGAAGCGGCTGCGGACGCCGGGGTGTTGGACATCAACTTCGCGTCTGTCCGGCGGTGAGCCTGTTGCCATGCGTGTGTCACATTCGCCGCATAACGCGGACGTCGGCTTCCAGATCGCGCCGATGATCGACGTCGTTTTTGTCGTGCTTGTCTTTTTCATGGCCCTCGCAGCCCAGATAAGGATTGAGCAGATCCTGAAGACACGGCTGCCCGGTCAGGCGACGACGCAGGAATCAACGGAGTTCTTCGATGAGCAGATTCTTCAGGTGGATGAGGCGGGCGGAGTGACCTTGAACGAAGAGAGCTACGATGAGGGAGGCGCGACAGGACTGCCTTTGCTCACGTCGACCCTGATCCGGCTCAAGGCAAGCAGTGATGTCGCAAAGTCCCGCCTGGTCGTCACCCTGATCAGCCACCCCGACTCCCGCTATTCCCGCACGATAGACGTTCTGAATGCGCTCGCGGCGGCTGGCATTTCCGACGTCAGTTTCACTACAGGAGAGGAGCCATGATGTTCGCGCGGTTGTTGAAAGGGATCCTGACAAGACCGTGGCGAAACCTGCCGTTTCTGTGCAGCGTGCTCGTTCACGGAGTGATTCTCGGCGGGGCTGCGGTCTACGTGGTGAAGGAGACACGCGAGAACGAAAAGCGTGGGTTCGAGGCCTCCGCACGACCGGCGACAACCCAGGCGGAGAGGGAGATCGAGCACCGGATCCAGGTGGCCCGCCGCGGAGGAGGATCGGCTTCGGTTTCACCGGTATCGATGAATCGGATACTTTCAAACTCGACCCGCGCGCTCGCGCTTCCGGCGATGCAGGATCTTCCCTTGGCCGGTTCGTCACTCTTTGCTGGAGGATTTGGAGGAGCAGGCACGGGTGTGGGACTGGGGGCGGGATCGGGCCTCGCCACGGCGCTGGGTGGCGCGGGTCTTGGTGGGCGCGGTTTCATGTCGCTGAGTTTCATCGGGATGAGCGATCAGCGGATGAGCAGGGTCGCGTTTGTGGTCGATGTGAGCAAGGACCTCATGGATATCCGCAAAGGAGGATTCAAGGCGTTCGGAATCATCCGGGAGGAGATGATCCGGCTGGTGTCACGCCTGCCCCCGGGGGCGGAGTTTGGGGTCGTGCTGTATGGAGGCGCCACGGGCGACCTGAATCTGTTTCAACCCGGGCTGGTCCCAGCGACGCTTGCCAACAAGGAGGCGTTCTTTGCGTGGATGAAACCCGTGAATGCGGATCCTGCGCGGCTTGGCACGCACTCCGCGGGGAGTCACAGGCCCTGGCGCGAGAGGCCAGCCGGGGAACTGGGGTTGGATGCGTCGCTCATGGTTCCCAACTGGACCAAGGCCATGCGGGCAGCGTTGGAGATGAAGCCGGAAACGATCTTCCTGATCACTGGAAGCGCCGCGACAGCGCTCAAGACGCGTTCAGAGGAGCGCATGAACCTGCTGGAGCAGCGGAATGATCGCCGGAAGGACCAGTTGAGACGCGCGGGAATCGACCCGGAAACGGTGGCAGCCGCGCGCAACCGGTCGCTCGCAAAGGCTCGGCTGCAGTTGGCCGAAATCAATGCCACGCTCAGAAGCCAGGGGAAGAGCCCGTACATTGTCACGGACACCAAACGCGTCTTCCTGCCTGATTTTCAGGCGGAGCTGAAACGCGCGGGATTCACAATCGACCTCGATACGGAAGGCTGGTCGGATGAGCATGGCAAACCGATCTGGGAACTTGGCGTGAGTCCCCATGAGAAGGTTGCATTCACCTCAGTGCTTGCGTACGTCGCCCGGCTGCAGGCGGTCCTGCTGCGGGAGCGGGCGACGCTTAACGCGTTTCTTTTTGTTGGGCCCACAGAGAGGCCGGCGGAGCCGATCGAAAATCTGACGACCTTGACGCGGCGAAATGGAGGAAAATTCGAGTTGCTGACTGAAAAGCGACTGGAGGATCTGGCATCGAAATCAAAGGTGGAGCAGCGTGCGGCTGATCGCGGAGGATTGTGACCAGCGATCGACCGAAGGCTTGCGAAAGCGGCGCTGGACGGGTTCATTGCGGACATGGGCATCAAGAAATTTCTCCATACCCGGATGCGCGTGAATGATATCGAGCGCACCCTCAAGTTCTACCAGGACGCGCTCGGTCTGAAGGTGTCGCGGCGAAACACCTCGCCGCGGGGAGCGCAGCTGGCGTTCATTGCGGTTCCCAACAGCGATGAGGAGATCGAGATCTGCCAGATGCCGGCGGGGGCTCCGAGTGTTCAGGTGCAGCCCGACCTGATGCACCTGGCCTTCGAGGTAGAGAATCTGGAGGCCTTTGCCGCGGAAGCGAAGGCTCGTGGCTTTCCCCTCAGCGATGGACCTACCCGGACAAGTTCGGGCTCGGTGATCGCGTTCATCGATGCGCCGGAAGGCTACGAGATCGAACTGATCCAGAAGGCCCGTTGATCCCTATTGCACGCTCACCGCGTCGTCTGTAAGCCGCACGGTATCGGTGCGGCCGTCGGGGCGATGGATTTCGAGAGAGCCGTTCTTCCAGGAGGCTTTGAGTGGCCTTTCGGGTGTGCGGGGTTCGGGCCAAAGCACGGCAAAGAGGAGGTGCTCCTTTGCGGCTTTTGGCGATTCTGCCGAAAAGTGTTTCTGTTCACTCCATTTCGATCCTGACGAATAACTCGCGGCGGCATTGCCCTGGGAGTATTTGGGATCGACGGGTGTCGTGAACTTGTCGCTCACTGTGCCCATCCACTTCCCGCCGTCAGGCGAGACGAGTTGTGTGGTGAGGGTGGACTTGGCGGCGCGGATGAGGGCGGTCTGAGTACGCGGATTCCAGTCGAGAGAGTTCTCGGCGTGCAGCAGCCAGCTCAGCCTGCCGGGTGTCTCAAGCGCAACGACGTCGCGGATCACGACGTAGCGGTGGTCAACAAAGAGGAGGTCGCGGGTCACGCGCTTCACGCGTCCCTTGGGCTGCGCAAGTGCGTAGGCGGGGGTGGCGTCGCCGGAAGAAAGGACAAAGCGGTTCCCGGTCTGAAAACGGGTGATGCGGCCCGTGGCGTTCTTGTCCTGGGGCTTCTGTCCGATGCCGTCGATCAGGATGGCGTTCTTCGACTTCGTTTGACGCGTCCACTGGTCGTGGTGCGGTGAATTGTGGAATTCACGGTAACCGGATGCGATCGCGAGGTTTTCGCCGAAGGCATTCAGGACAAAGGCGTCCTGGTGCGCGTGGCTGTGGCTGAAGCTTCCATAGGGCGACGAGACGAACGTGATGTGGATATCGCGATCCGGTTCCCCCAGTGCGCTGTGGAGTGAAACCCAGCCGATGTCGCTGAAGTAGCGTTCACGTGGCAGATCCGAGAGCGGACGCGGTGTCGGCATCGGCAGGGACGAGGCGATGAAATTGCGCACCAAGAATTCCGCGGAGGTGGGATAGATGCGGTCGAGTCCCTCGAGACCGCGCTCGGCTGGGGAAGGGCGCTTATCGGTGCACAGCCGGGCAAAGGAGAGCAGGTAGCCGTCCTGCGTCACCCGAGCCACATGCGTGAGGTATTCGGCGACAGCTGGCTCGAGGTTGAATTTGCCTGCGTTGGAAAAGTCGCCGAAACCCGACGCGAGATAGGGTTGTACGTTGTAGACCTGGAAATACCCGTGGTTCTTCCAGTAGGGCGACTGGTACGCTGACGGATCGCCGATCGCGAGCAGCGTATCCTGAAAAAGTGCGTGTTCAATATTGCCGCGCCAGTAGGCTGGACCTTCCGCCCAGCCGCCTTGGTCGCCGCCCCAGGGAGGGAAACGATCACGATAGAAGGCATAGGCATACGCCCACCAGGCGCGCGCCTCAGGAATGTCGTCCCAGAGGGCGAGACCCGCGAGCGCCGTCATGGGCATGAAACGGATGGGGTGACTCGAAGGCGTGACGGCGAGCGAGTTGCGGACAGTCTTGGAGATGTCGCCCTCCCGTTCGATCCATTCGACCGAGCGTCTGCCGCGCTCGCGGAAATGGGCGATGACGGTTGCGCGTTCCTGGGGGGAGAGTTGGTCCCGGATCTGATCGAAAACCTCGGGCAGTTTCCTCCAGAGGCGGAAATGGGCTTCGTCGTTGTAGGTGATATCTGTCGCTCCCACCGAGGGTCCCTTTGGCCAGCCGGAGGGATCGAGGCTCCACTTGCACGACTCGAGCAGGAACTGCTTTGCCTTGTCGAGATAACGCGGCTCGCCTGTCACCATCCAGAGATAGGTTGCCGCCTCGGCCACACCTGAGACGACACCGCAGACATCCTGAGCCTTGCGCCAGAGGTCGGCCTTGTCGCTGTCGCGTTTCCTCGGGCTCGGATCGCCGTAGGTGAGCGGTTCCTTGGGAAACGGAAGCGTGAGGTAGGACTTGTCGAAGTCCGCCTTGATTTTTGCAAACGCGGCGGCGTCGGCACCCGACGTGACGTAGGCTTTGAAGGCGTTCTGTCGTCCCGCGAGCACATTTGTGCGGGGTGCACGCGCTGGAACGAAACGGAAGGACGGGTCGTCGGCGGCAGGGGTTGGCGGCGGCTTGCCGATGGAGGGCGCCGCGTTGAGGGCGCCCGCAAGCGCAAGCCACACGAGCGCGTGACGCCAGAAGAAGGAGAAAGAGTTCATGTTGTAAGTGCGGGGAGTGACCAGTGTCGGATTTCCCAGGTGCCGAGCGAGGCGTGTGAGAGTTTCCAGTGACCGGCGGCGTTGCGATCGACGGTCCATGGCAATGCAGACTTCGGGTCGGTTCCGCACCAGCTCAGAGCGGCGAGGGCAAAGCGGGTCTCGCGACGCGAAGTCCGGAGCATGGGAGTGGCATGGTACGGGGCCATCACGTGGGTGCGCGGTTTGTCATCCGTGAGCCGCGTTTCCCATTCGGGCGTTGTGCCCGGGACCAGCGACTGAAAAACGGTGCCGCGGCGATCGTCGGACCATGCGGAGAGCACAGGTCCGGGATCGGATCGTTCGACGTGGGGATTGGACAACGGCAGCGCGAAGCCTCCGAGGCGGAATACGGCGGGTTGGCGTGGCTCGATGAGATGCACATGCAGCAGCCAGCCGGCGCGCCACCAGACGAAGGTTTCCACCGACGTGTTCACCTGTCCGACCTTGAAGCCGAGGTTGTAGCTGTAGCCGATGTGCTCGTGGTCCATTTCGACCGTCACTGTTGAGTGCCGTCCGTAGATTTTCCCGTTGTCGAGCTGCTGCGTGAGGGCGCTGTCGAAGGAATAGGTCTCGCTCGGGGGAAATGCGTAGCAGAACCCCGTGCCCGTGCGGTAGGCGATCTTGCTCCATTTCCAAGGGCCGTAGCGCGTCTGGGTGTTTGAGACCATCGAGCCGCTGTTGAGGATTTCGACTTCTCCGGAAACTCCGCGCACGAGAAGCCCCGCCGACGGAATCGCACGGACGAAGTCGCCCTTTTCTGAAGGCATCCGCTCCTCAGCCGCGGTCCAGAAGGCGTGGGTGGGTGGGAGCAGAAGCGGAGTGAGTCCCTTGGCGCACCAGTAGACCGAGCCCGCGCAGGAATAGGGTTCGACGATGGCGTCGAAACGGTCGGTGAAACCGAAGGCAAGGCATCCCTGGTCCTGCGTGATGGGGCGACTGAGGAAGAAATCCAGGTTGCGCGTGCAGAGCCTGCGCAGGAGTCCGGGTGCGATCGAGGTGGCGTTTTCCGCGACGGCGAGTCCGAAGACATTGATGGAGTTGAAACGGTAGGTGATCGAGCGGCCGAAGGCGGGATGCTCACCGCTGGCTGCGAAGAAGTGCTGATAGTCGTCGACGAACTGGCGGGCCCAATCGCGCCAACGCTGGGCGCGGACGGGGTCGTTTTTCCCGTGCAGCCTCGCCCACCACAGTCCGTAGAAATAAAACGCGTAGGCGTTGTAGTGATCGTAGGCCTGGTTGATGCCGTCCTCGAACCAGCCGCCGCCGCGATGCATGGTTTCGAGTTGGTTGAGGTGCGCGACGATCACCGCGCGGTCGGTGCGGTGGGCATGGCCGACCTTGGCAAGGAACTCGAGGATATGGACCGACATGAACAGGTGGTTGTTGTTCACGATTCCGCTGCCACGGCAGGTTGCGAACCACGAGGCGACCTGCTTTTTCTCCTCGCTCGTCAAAGGATCCCAAAGCTGCCGCGGGGCGATCTGCAGGGCGATCGCCATGAGGCCCATCTCGACATGGTGCTGGTGGTAGCTGGCATCGGGTCCCCAATAATGGGTGCCACCGATCCGCGAACCGGCGACAAGACCCTCGCGGAACCAGCGCGCGATCCGTGCGCGGAAAGCTTCGGAGTCCGGCGTGGGATCCTCGTTGGGATCGCTTTGGAGGTAGAAGGCTGCGACCACCAGCGGGCGTGCAAAGCTCTCCAGCCGGTCGGCCTGCGCATCGTGATCGCTCGGCAGTCCGTGAATCGGAAGTTCCGCTGCGCCCGGACGCATAAGGGCGGCGAGGGGATCGAGCATTTCTCGTGTGCGAACGATCCAGTGGGCGTAGGGCGTTGAGGCTTTCATGGGAGCAGTGGGCATTGCGGACCTTTCCGATCAGGAGGATCGATCGAACACGGCGGTGGACACGACCGCGGACAGCGGAGCTCGGGCGGCGTAGGCATGGAGATTCGCGACCGCGAAAGCACCCGCGTCGCGCCGGCGATCCGTGGTCGGTCCGCTGATGTGCGGAGTAAGCGTCACGTTGCGGAGCCCCCGAAATCCCGAGTCCTTCGGCAGCGGTTCGTCCGTGAAAACGTCGAGACAAATCTGGATCTTCCCCTCGCGCGCAACGCGCAGGAGGGCTGCCTCGTCGACAACGGCGCCACGGCCGACGTTGACGAAGACGCTGCCGGGTCGGATGGAGCGGAGGAGCTTCTCAGTGATGATGCCCGTGGTGGACGGAATGAGCGGCGCAGCCTCGACGATGACGTCGTTCTCGCTGAAGAGTGCCTCGAGGGAAGGTGAGGGCGTGACGCCAAATTCAGGGGCGGTTTTTGCGTCGAGATCGGGAGCGAAGACGGAGATTTTTGGTCCGAAAGGCTTGACCAGTTTGATGAACTCGCGGGCGACCGCCCCGAATCCGTGCAGACCGATCTTTCGGCCGAAGAGCGACGCGGTTTCGGTGTCGCCATCCTTCCACCCGCCCTCCAGATGCATGACAAACGTCCATTCCGTGGCCTTGCGCAGGCCGGAGAGGACGTGAAAAAGGGCCCATTCCGCGACGACCGGGCTGATGGATCCGCCCCAGTTGGTGACGAGCAGCCCGTTTTCGAGGTGTTGGCGAGTGATGAGTTTCTTGACGGAGCCGCAGAGGTAGCAGACATAACGCAGGCTGGGAGGCAGGCGTGCGGGGAGGAGAGGCGTTTTCCATGCGGCCAGAAGGATCTCGGGTTGGACGTCATTCAGGAGGCGCTCGAAGCTGGCGCAATCCAACTCCCTGGAATCGCAGGACTGGTAGCGTTCCGCGATCGATTGAACGTTGCCGAGCAGCGGTTCCGGGAGAAAGTCCCGGAATTCGACGGGAGTCAGGGCCGCAAGAAGCGAAGCGGGTTTGGGCATGGAGAGGAGAGACGGGATCAGGGAGCCGGCGGATGGCAGATCAGGATCTCTGCATGGGGATCTGGCGTGAGTGTCACCGGGCCGATTCCTGCGGGGATAAAAACCTTGTCGAATCGGTGGAGGATTTGCGAGTCACTGTTCGTGCCGTAGGCGCACTCGCCTGCGGTTACCAGATGAATGGAGGCACGGTTGCTTTCGAGCGTCACCGGTTCCGCCAGGTGGAGTTTCTCCACGGAGAAACAAGGGGTGTGCCGTGGGCCGATCAATTGATCCTGCCATGAGCCTGGGCTGAAAGTTCGCAGGCGATGGGGAAGGCAGCGCTGCTGATCCAGCACGGTGGCGAGGGGGCGAGGCGTCAGGTCAAAAATGTCGAGGCAGAAAGGCAGGCCGCGGTTCATGAAGCGGGCGCTTTCCGGGAGGATTTGTCCGCCGCGCTCGAATTCGAAGCGCACCACCAGATCGCTCGGTTCCTGGATTTCGACGAGAAAGATGCCCTCGCCCAGAGCGTGGGGAACGCCTCCGGGCACGATGAAGGTGTCGCCCGGTTTGACCGGCACCTTGTCGAAGCAGGCCTCGATGGACTTGATGTCCTGCCGCTCGATCATGTCGCTCAGGGCGTCGCGGGCCGGAGGACGCTGGAAGCCGAGGTAGAGATAGGGCTCGGCGATCTCGGGTCGTGTGGCGAGAACGTGATAGGCCTCGGTCTTGCCGGAAGTTGAGGCGAGGAACTGTCGCGCGAAATCGGCGGTCGGGTGGACCTGGAAATGGAGTCGGATGGAAGGATCGAGGTACTTGACCAGCAGGCGCAGATCGTTGCCGTATCGCTCCACGTGGGCATGGCCCAGAAAATATCCGGGATCGCTGCCGAGCAGTTCGGTGAAGAGCCGCGGGTGGCCGTCGACCAGCACCCTTGAAATGCCTTCTTCAACGGATTCACGACCGACATTGATTGCGCGGGTGGAGGACGCGATCCAGTCTTCGGGAAACGATCCATCTGCAGGCGCAGGAATACCGGCGAGGGCGTCCAGCATCCGCCCGCCGCGATAGGTTCGCCAGACGCGGTTGGCGGGAAGAAGGACGAGTTTTCCGCGGTAGTCGTTCAAGAGGAGAAAGGGATGCACAAGCCCAGCTTGATAATTATAAATAAGCAAGGTCCGATTTGCGGCGCGCAGAAAATGGCTCCCTCAACTTTTTCATGCCCTAGGGTTTGGAGTCGAGCCTCCAGACACCCTCGGAGCTTACCGACTCAGTGAGTGGATGGCGTTCTCGAATCTCCGTGTGGAAGACGGCAGTTCCTGGAGAATCTTATAACTGATAAGCAGAAGGAAAGGCGCGAAGGACGTGATCGCAGCGGTCTTGATTGCGGCCCGGTTTGCATGCGATCGTACCTCAATGCCGCAAATCACCATCCGCCTCACCGATGAACAGCACCGCAACCTCCAGCGGCGCGCGAAGCAGCAACGGATGAAAAAGTCGGCCTACGTTCGCGCCCGCCTGATCGAAGAGCCTGTGGAAACGGTGGACGACCTTTGCAAGTGGGGAGAATCGCTCAGAGGCCGCAGGTTGATGCGCGCCGGATGAGCGGATACCTTCTGGACTTCTCCATTGTCATTCCGTTCTTGCGCGAGCAAACGGCTGGAAACGCGGGACAGCCGACCCGGTATTTGGGCAGCCTCCCAGGGCGAGCACAGGTCCATCTTTCGATCGTCGCCTATGCTGAGATTCTCGAACACGCGGCGGATCCGATTGAACTCGCCCGCGAATTTCGTGCCCGTCTCATTCAATTGCGTCAGCGGAGTCTGATCAGGGTGTCGCTGACCTTGATTTCAGCACGAGGGCGAGGCCGATGAGGGCGACGAGCAGGCCGCACCCGACGAAGGCGAGGCGGCCGAGTGGCGGATTGGGAATGAAGGCGAGAAGGAGCACAAAGGCCGCATAGGCCAGCGTGAGCCAGCCGACCGCTGCCTGCTGGCGTCCATCATTTGCCGCGCCCACCCCTTCCTCCTTCTCAAAATCGATGGGAGTGTTCATACGCGTGAAGAACGTGAGGATCTCCGTCTTGAAGGTTGCGGAGGTTTGATTCCAGAAGAGTTTCGTTCCGAGGAACCACGCGGAGGCGAGGATGACATTGGCGAAGAATTGGAAACCCTGGATCCAGTACTCGCGCGATGCCGCATCAAGGGGCGCTTCGAGTCCGAGCAGGCTGGCACCCCATTCTGGCGTGAAGAAACTGCTGACAAACAGCGAACCCAGGAACCCGACGATGACCGTACTCCAGGCTGACCAGGGTGGGGTGTTCTTGACCAGGAAGCCGAGCAGGAGCGGCACGGTCACCGGCACGCCCACCAGGATGCTGACACGTTGCATCATGAGGAAGAGCCCGAGTCCCTTGAGTTCGGTCATGCGCACGGCGACGATGATCACGATGATTCCGAGGGCGATCGTCGTCCAGCGACTCACCCGGAGCATGTGGGGTTCGTCGGCCTGAGGCTTCATGTACGGCTGGTAGAAGTTTTTTATGAAGATGCCGGCGTTCTTGTTGAGACCGGCATCCATGCTGGACATGGTTGCGGCGAAGATGCCGCTGACGAGGAGTCCCATCATTCCGACAGGCATGACCTCCTGGGAGATGGCGATGAAGGAAGCCTCCTCGGGATTCTGCAGTGAAGGGAACAGCCCGTGAAGGCTGGGCCAGAGAATGCGGGCTGCCATCGGCGGAATGAACCAGATGGCGATTCCGACAAGGAAAAGAAAAGCGCCGAGGAAACCGGCCCAGCGGGCATGGCGGCTGTCCTTGACGGCGAGATAGCGGCTGGCCTCGAAGAGATTGTTGGTGCTCGTGATCTGCTTGAAGATCATGGCCAGGCACCAGAGTCCGAGAAACTCCTTTGTGAAGATCTGCGAGAAATCGAGATGGGCTGCGGGCAGCCCCGCGACAAAACCATCGAGTCCCGCAACCCGTGCCAGCGCGAGAACCGTCACGGCCAGGCACACGGGCATGAGGATCAGCACCTGGATGAAATCGCCCGCGAGCACCGCCCAACTGCCGCCGAGGAGGGCGATGACCAGCACCACGAGCCCGATGACAACCATGGTACCGACCAGATCGAGGCCGAAGACGGCGGAGAAGAACACGCCGAGCGCGTTGAGATGGATCGCGGATTGCAGCGTGCTCAGGGGAATCTGAAGCCACATGAACACCTGTTCACTGGCGCGGCCGAAGCGCTGGCGGATGGCCTCGACCGACGTGATGACCCTCAGTTGGCGGAATCGGGGTGCGAAGTAGAGGGCGTTGAGGAAGAAACCGATGGCGTTGGCGACATAGATGGCGGTGATGGGCCATCCGTCGGTGTAGGCCTTGCTGGCGGCCCCCGTGAAGGTCCAGGCGCTGAACGCCATCATGAAAGCCGAGCCCCCCACCATCCACCAGACCGCCTTTCCGCCTCCCCGAAAGTAGTCGCTGACATTGGTCACGAACCGCCGGAAGACCCAGCTGATGGCGAGCATGTAGGCAAAATAAAAGGCAAGGACAGCGTAGTCGTAGGGGGTCATGGAGCAGGCGGGACACCCCGGGAGCCCGGGGCACGCTGAAGTCAGGTTGATAATTATTAAGAGGCAAGCCCGGAATCAGGATGAAAGTCCCTGACGGGTGCGTCACCCAATTGGGTCATTGGGTGATCGGCCAGGCGGCGGGCTCTCCTTTCTTACCATTGTCCAAAGCACGACGCTGGCGAGCGGATGCAGGAAAGCCATCAGGAGAAACACGCGGGAGGGTCCGAACGTTGCCATGGCTTCACCGACAAAGGTATTGAAACACATCGCCCCAAGCGCCCCGCACCCCCCGGCAATGCCCCAGACGCTGCCGATGTTTGCGGCCGGGAATGCCTCCGCCACAACCACGCCCAGGTTCCACAACCATGTCAGGCACATTGCGGCCACAAAGCTGAAAATCGCGAGGGTGGCGGCGGGATGTGGAAGATATGGTGTCAGTGCGCAAACCGGCGCGATGAAAGCCGAGCCGAGGAGCGTGAGCTTGCGCGATCTCAACGGGTCGACGCCACGTTTCACCAGTCGATCTGAAAACATGGAGCTGCCTATGCCGCCGAGGTCAGCAGCAAGAAAAGGTATCCATCCGAACATGCCGACCTGCGCCAGCGAAAGTCCGGATTCCTCCTGTAAGTAACCGGGCAGCCAGAACAGACAGAAATACCAGACCGGGTCGCTGATAAACCGGACCAGCAGGATACCCCACAGGCTGCGTGTGCGCCACAGCCCAGCCCACCGGAAACCCGGCGCGGCGACCTCCGACGTTGTCGCCGGGCTCGCTGGTGGATCGCGGTAGATCAGCCGCCAAAACACGGCCAGCCCCATCCCCAAGACTCCTGGCACGATGAAGGCCATATGCCAGTTGAACTGAATCGTCAGCCAGGCTACCAAAGGCGCTGCCACTACGGCGCCGATCGTGCCCCCCGACACGCAAAGGCTGTTGGCTGTAGCTCGCAATGCTGGCGGGAACCAGATCGTCACGACGCGCAACTGCGCGGGGAAAGCCAAGGGTTCGATCACACCCAGGGCGCCGCGACAGAATGCCATCTGTCCGAAGGTCTTGGTAAAGGCCGCACTCATGCAGGCGATTGACCACCCGACGAGGCCAACAAGCATGATGCGCCCCGCCCCGAAGCGATCGACAAGCCAGCCAGCCACCGGGTAGGAGGCGGCATAGCAAAGCACGAAGACGTTCACCAGAAGGGCAAATCCGCGATCATCGATTTCAAATGCCGTTTTGAGTGTCGGCTTCAACACCGAGACAATCTGCCGGTCGATATAACTTACGACGACTGCCAGGAAAACGAGAACGAGGATGACCCAGCGCCGACGGTCGGGAGTGAGGAAATTCATTCCAACCCATCCAATCAGAAGTCGGCCTTGAGCTGGAGTGTGTAAGACGTGCCGTTCGAGTGATAAAGTTGCAGGACTTCAGGCAGGTCGCCGCGTTTCTCCACACGAAAGAATTCCGGCGAATCCGTCAGGTTGCGTACGCTCAAGCTAAGCCGCAGATTCGTAGTCAGACGGAAGTTGCCGCCAGCGGAAACGAAGGTGAACGCCTTGTCAACACGGGTAGCTGCGCCGATCGTGTTGTAGGAGTCGGCATAGTGGCTTGCATTGACGTAGACATTGGCTCGCCCATAGGTGAAATCGAAGCCGGCGTTGATCATCTCCGGCACCAAGTCAGTTATGGTCTGCTTCCGCACATAGTTGCGCGTGTAAGAGCCTCTCACATTGAACCTCTTGAGATACTTTTCATTCAGGAATCCGAGATTCTGGCTAAACTCCAGCTCGAAGCCGCGCATCGTGAGGCTTTCGGCGCTGTTGACCGTCGTATTGAAAATATAACCGTCGAGCGTCGGATCCGTGTTGCCGAATTCTTGTGAAGTGACGTTGGTGGTGAGGAATTTGTCCTCGATTTGGTTTTCGAAGAAGCTCACTGAAAGCATGCCTAGGGATTTGGAGTAACGGGCTAAGCGGAACGCGTAGTTCTTTGCTGACTCGGGCTGGAGATTGGCATTTGTGACAGTCACAGTCTGGTTGGTGTCATTGACCCGATAGACGCCGGATAAGACCGAGTAGGGCGCTCGGCGTATGGTCGTGCTGAAGCCTAGCGATGCGTCGATGTCCCAAGGCAGCTCGTATTTGAGCGACGCGCTGGGAAACAAATTGTCAAACGAAGAACGACGCTCCTTCCACGGGCGAGACATGAACTGATAATAAACGCCCTCCACGGTCGAAGCCCTCTCCCCGCTCGCGAGGACCGGGTAACCAGCGGCCTGAACCTCTTTAGTCGTATAGCTGTTGGGTTCCGTGGCAATGTTGGTCGTCCTTTCGTAGCGCAGACCGGCGCGCAGCGTGGCCTTCGGAGTCAACTGTGCAGTGCCCATCAGGTATGCCGCGCCTATCTCCTCGCCATAGCGAGAATGATTCGCCACCCAAGCGTCATATGCGCCTGACGCAGTGAGCACCTGTTGATAGTTACCAGGGTTCGTCTGGAAGTCCCGGTAGGCGGCGGACAGGTCCGGCATGAAGATCCGACCGCCGGAAATCGAGGTGATCTTGCCTCCATTGCCGCCGTCGTTGAAAATGAATTCCGAGACCTTGTCCGTCCAGTAGGAGCCACTGCCGGCGTATCGATATTGGTACAAGCTAATGATATTATCATAACCTCGTCCCTCATAGCTGTATTTGCCACCGGCCTTCCAGATGATGGGAATACCCAAGTTCGTGGGTAGCGTGGCGTCGAGCTTGGCGATGTAGAATTTTTGCGTGGACGAACGTCCGTCCACGGTGCTCATGGTGGTGCCTGAAGGGAAAGAGGATGCACTAGAGATATCGTTGCCTGATATTTGGGTGATCTTCCAGTCGGGGGACATCACCGAGGTGCGGGTGGCGGTGAACCGGGCGCCGGAAACGGCCAAGGCGCCAGGGTTTCTCATCACTCCCCGGTCCTCAGAAGCATACCAGGACTTCGCATCGGTCGTTGCAAAACGCCCTTCCACGGTCAGGTTGCCCAGCTTCCAGTCAAAGGAGGGTGAGATCATCAGGGACTTGCCGTACTTTTGAACATAGCTGATACCTGAATCCGAAATACTGGCGTTGGTGGCGGAGGTTAGTTCCGTGAGCCCGTCGCCGCCTACCGCGGTGCGCGTGCCGGCGGTCATGGTGACGGTGCGCTGCGGAGTCCAAAGATCGCTGTCGAAGTAGATGAATCTGACTCCAAGGGCCAAATCGGATGTCGCGCGGAAGTCGGCAGTCAGCGAGACCGTATTGCGTTCGTAGAAACGCGGCGCTGACAGGAAGGCGATCGTGTTCATGACCGCATCGCGCTGGTCGGCCGTCGTGGGGGAGTAGTTGTAGCTGAGCGTCGTCCGAGAGGCATCCCCGTATAGGTCGGAGCGGCTGAGGTCCAGCACGATGCCCAGGCGCTGGTTGAAGAAGGTGTCGGAATATTCGAGTTTTCCACCCGGACGAAGTTTGCGGGTCTCACCGGTGTCGTACGGGCCATTGGTCCGGCCCAATGTGAGCGCCGAGTCATGCAAGGCAACGTTGCCAGTGAGGGCGATACGGCGGCCCGCGCGGTCAAAGGCCCGTTTCATGCGCATATTGATCGTGCCGGCGGGAGCGTTGGCGTCCACGTCGGCGCTAATGGTCTTGGAGACTTCGATCGAATCCATGCTACCCAGTGAGGCCATCTCAAAGGTGAAGGCGCGGCCGTTGGCGCCGTTGTTGGCGTCGGCGGCGGCCAACGGCAAGCCGTCTACGGTGATCGTGTTGTATTCCGCGCCAAGGCCACGCAGCATGGCAAAGCGGGGCTCGCCAAAAGTAGTGTCGAGTTGCACACCAGGCACATAGCGCAGGAACTCGCCGACGTTGCCCTCGGGGAAATCGCCAAAGACATCGGTTGCGATCGTATTGGTGATGTTCATGGAGCTCCGCTGCTCCATGATCGCCTTCGCATTCCCCTCCCGGGCGCTGGAAACCACCAGTTTATCGAGTTTGACAATGCTTGCATCATCAACCGCGGCGGAACTTAAGATCTCAAAGTTCTGTGTCGTCGTGGCCCCCGCCACGATCTCCAATGTCGCAGGAGGCGTGCGATAGCCCGTGTAGTTCACCGTAACGGTCACCGTACCGGCCGGTACTGCCAATAGACGGTATTCACCTCCATCGCCGGAAGTGACAGCCTGACCCGTTTCACGGATAACGATCCTGGCGTTGCGCACATATTCCCCGGTCGCGGGATTCAAAATCCGGCCGGTGATCGTGCCGGTGCCGTTGGCGGCGAGCGCCGGCAGGGCCGAAATCCCAGCGACGGCGACGATCAAGCATACGATGATTCGTAGTAGCGGGTGGCAGTTAGTCTTCATGATATTTGCGTTTTAAGGTTCAACGGACTGACTTGGCGTGGCACATCGTCCGCAGTGCCGCTGCTATAAATCTGCTGGCAAGGTCAAAGGGGTTGAGGTGTATTCGAAGACGACCGGGTGGTGCCTTCGTGACGCGAACCTTGGGTGCTTTGCGCCGGTGCTCGAACAGATTGGTGCGGTTCCATTCTGGGACCGCGGTTGCGATCGGGCGTGCCAACCTAGGCAACATTCGCGTGACAATATGGTCGCCTCAAACTTGCCACGTTTACCTTGGCTTGCTGCCGCGCATGTGAGATATCCCGCCCGGCATTTTCGTTCCCTTATGCTCAGCGCTCCAGACCAATTTTCCACTCTCACGCAGCAGGTAGCCAATGCGATCGCATCGAATATCGAGCGTGGTGTTTGGACCGACCAGCTTCCTCCTGAACGCTACCTCGCGCGAAGTTTGCAGGTCAGCCGTCGTACCCTGCGCAGCGCCATTGAAATCCTTAGGTCAGAGAAGGTGCTTCTCACCATGCCAGGTTTGGGCTCACAGATTACGCGAGCGAGCCGACCCAGGGCGGGCAGATCTGCCCGCCGCAAAGTGGTGGGCTTGATGATGCCGGAATCGTTCGCTCATATGAAACCGAGCACCATGGTGTTCATCGACGAGTTACGAACACTTCTTTATACAAGAGGCTTCCAGCTCGAGGTACATGTGGGACATCGCTATTACTCCAACCGGCCATCTTCCGCCCTTGTTGAACTAACCTCCAAGCATCCTGCAGACGGCTGGATCCTCATTTATTCCAATCCGATCAATCAGGGATGGTTTAAGGCTCAAAAAATCCCTGTCGTGATTGCGGGCACGGCGCATGAAAAGATCGATTTGCCGGATGTGGACGTGGACATGTTTGCTGCCTGCAGACATGCCGCGAATCTGTTCATTCAGAAAGGTCATCGACGCCTGGCGTTGGTCGTCGAGGATATCGATCTCCCTAACGAAAAAAAGAGTGAGAATGGATTTCTGGAAGGGGCGCGTTTGCTTGGAAAGGCTGAAGTGACTACCAAGACCTGGCGTTGCCCTGTGGGGTTGCAGCGCATTCGTAACCTGGCCGAGCGGCTGGTCAGAGCAGGACCGGATTCGGCATCCGCCGTGCTTGTCACCAATGCCCATCAATATCTGGCCCTATTCAGCATCCTAACTCGGATGGGAGTGAAAATTCCGGGGGATATTTCCCTGATCAGCCGGAATGATGAACATTTTTTCCAGTTCCTCGAACCTGAACCTGCACGCTACACATGCGCCCCGCAGACGAGGGCCAAAGCAGTCCTGTCCGCGTTGATACGGACGATCCAAGGCGAGCACCTGCCCAAGCGCCATTTCTGGCTAGTTCCCGATTTCATTAGCGGCGCCACGGTGGCTGCAGCGAAGGACAGCGGGTCCGTTATGGAGTCCAAATAAACGTGTGATTGCGCTCGGATCTACAGCGCATTTTCACCGGCGACATTGGCTGACATCAGGTAGCGGTGCAACGTCTCTTTGGCCCCTACCTGCCAGAAGCTCCGCAAGGCCTCGCGCACCGACAGGCGGAAAATCTCAGACTGCGGCAATTGCGGACCAAAGAGATCATGTCCAGAGAACACGGCATCTGGGTCTTGTCGTGCTCGCAGAGCGATTTCCCGCAACGTAGGGAACATCGGATCTAGCAATCGAATTTCACGCCCCTGGTCGTCATGGCCGGCGAGACAGCGGAACCACGACGCAATCACGAATCCGAGCCATTTCACTTGTCCGCGCTTCAGTTGGTCCTCGATCGAGGGAATCAGGAACTGCGGAATCCCGGAGGCACCGTAGATGCTGATGCGAGTAAGAGGGTCGCGGATGGCAGCGTTTGAGAATCGTGCCAACACTTTCGTTTGATAAGCTCCAAGCTCCATGCCGGGCATCGGCGAGAGTGAAGGAGTCACTTCCAGCTGCAGCATCAATTTGACAAGTTTGTGAATGTCCGGGTCCGTCGTGGCCTCGTGCACATAGGTATGTCCGAGCAGGAGCCCGATATAGCAAACAGCCTGGTGGCTCCCGTTCAGGATGCGCAGCTTGATTTTTTCATAGGCGGCCACGTCCTCTGTGAATTGGATTCCACATTTCTCCCACAGCGGGCGACCGGCCACAAAGTGATCTTCCAGCACCCATTGGTTAAATGTCTCGGTCATCACCGGCCACTTGTCGTCGATACCAATCTCGTCCCGGACCATTGTGCGATCTCCGTCCGTTGTTCCGGGAGTTATCCGGTCAACCATGCTGTTGGGGAAGGAGCAGTGAGCTGCGATCCACGCGCCCAGCCGGGGGTCTCTCCGCTCCGCGAAGGCGAGCAGGTGACGTTTTAGCAGGTCTCCGTTGCCCTGAATATTGTCGCAGGACATCAACGTCACAGGATTGCCATGGCCGAGCATCCGCTGATGCAGCGATGCGGCAAGGAAGCCGAAAATGCCACGGGGTGCGGTCGGATTTGCGAGATCGAATTGAACGTCCGGGTGATCGAGATCGAATTTACCTGTCTTTTGGTTGATGTGGTAGCCGCCCTCGGTGATTGTGAGAGAGATGATCCTGGTCTCGGGGGAAGCCAGCTTTGCGATGACCTTGCCGGGATCATCCGGGCCAAAAAGGTAGTCGATCAGCGAACCAACAACGCGTGGGCGGCTGGAAGAGCCGTCACGCTCGACCACGGTATAGAGGCAGTCCTGGCTCCGGAGCGCGTCCCGCATTCGGATGTCACCAGGCAGGAGGCCGACGCCGCAATAGGACCACTTTGGATCGCCATTGTTCTCGAGCAGGTCGTCAGCGTAGACAGCCTGGTGAGCGCGGAAGAAACCGCCCACGCCAATGTGTACGATGCCAGGTCTCAGGTGTCCGCGATCGTAACTCGGTCGCCGCACTCCAATAGGAAGCTGCGATAGAGTGGAATTGGTCAGAATCTGGCTCATGGGTGCTCCTGATCATTCTTTCAGCACGAGGTTTGTTGTAATGATTGCAGTGGGGTTCTCGCCGCTCAGGCCGCCGGTGATTCGCAACCAGCCGCCGAAGTGTTTGAGACGGATGACATATTGGCCATCGCCCTTGATTGGTTCGAAGGCGGTGCCTTCATCAATCCAATCTATGCCATTCACGGAGATCTGGGCGCGGGCATTGAAGCGGAAATCCTTGCCGTGGGCTTGTTCTACGCGGACGAAGAACATGGCTTCCGTTGCCCACGCCGTTTCCATATGAGCAGAGGTGTAATCGCCGGAAACCTCCCATTTATAGTCGAGGACGTTATTCTGAAACTGGCGCATGGCTTGGGAATGGATTATAGGAACGAAAGGCAGAACGAATCCATATAGAGGTAGATGCGGCGGTTCGTATCGTTCTCAATGTTCACAAATGGGTTGATGAGCATGTCTATGTTGTCGTAGCGGCGAGCGAGGGTGGGTGCCAGTCCGCGCATATCGAACACCTTGCCCTGGCACTCCATTTCCACGTATTCGCGCTTGGCCAGATCGAAGGTCATGCGGAAATAGATCCAGTTGATCTTGTCGTCAGTTTCGTTGTAACAGAGCTCGTGATTGTCTTCGCCCAGCCACTGGAAGCTGTCGGTGCTGCCATCGGGACGCCGCTTGCCGAACCACTGTGGATCGATGCCGTTCGCGAACCACTCTCCCTTCGAATCGTAGCCCCATTCCTCATCGCTCTTGGCGATGGAGTGGGAATATTGCCAGCGTTTCGTGAGCCTTCCGTTGACGGAATTGACGTATCGGATGCCGGGGACGTAGCGATAGGTGCCGTCCTGGATATCCATACAGAAGCAGAAAGCACGGAAGTCCTTTTCCCCATGGCCGAAGCGGTCCTGCTCCACGGTATAGGAGAACCATGTTTCATATTGGACGAGGTCTAGCGGACGCTGGAAGGTGAGACGCTTGATGGCCATGGAACTCGCACCAGGAGCGGGCATGTTCTCATAGCGATCGGAAACAGGCCGGGTGCTGAGTTTGAGGGAATAGAGTCCGTCCATCGAACCATGGGTGCCAGCCCAGCCAAAGGCGGCGGCGCTGAGACAGACTGGGGCGCTGCGCATTTGCTTATAGATTGACTTGCGCGGTGTGAAGCCAGGTTCGACGAGATTGCAGCGCAGATCCATCCAGCCGTTCAATCCATGGTCAAAATCATCATAACACATGATGTGAGGAAGCGGCTTATACTTACTCAATCCAATCGGTGCGGCGATAATATGATTCATGGAAGGATTGGAAAGGCGGTGGAAATTTTGTAGGGTTTGCTGGTCTCTTTTGCGCGGTGCGAATGGCGACTTTCGGGCACAATGAATTCGCCTTGTGTGCGGTCACCTCTATCACGTCGGTTCCAAAAAGGGACCAAGCGTATCGCGAACTGCGCAGGTCTCGGCACCGGATTATTTCGCAGCGTACGGACCGAAGACACCGATGACACGATTTTCCTCATCGTTGTCATCGAGCGCATAAACCCGATAGGTGGCGCCGCCGACGTCGACCCGGATGACGACGTGGCCCTGCGTGCACTTGGCTTTGTCCAGGTTGTAAGTTGTCGCATGGGTGGAGGGTGTGACATTGGTGATGAAAATGTCGCGCGGTCCCGGCCACAGACTCTTGGAAATCATTCGTTGGAAAGTGTTCGTGGCGGGATGGCCGTCGGCTCGGCTAGTCACAACGATCACCCGAGGTTGAAGAAGGCTGAGGAATTCGGCGCAATTGGCATCCCAGCTGCCATGGTGATTGGCTTTCAGTGCATCGACCGGCCCGGAGGCCATTGCAGCGGCAGGTTCCACATCCTGCCAGGTTCGCGAACTGGGCATCAGCACGCGGCTCTTGGCGTCCAGGTCCCCACCGCTGAAATAGTCGAATTTTCCGTAGGTGAGGCGAAACGCAATGCTGCATTGGTTTTCGTCCAAGCGTTGACCGTGCTTCAGATCTGCGAGCTCTCGGGTGTCGGTACCTTTTCCAGTCCACACGCGGCCGTTGGCAATGAGATTTCGGATCTCAAAATTCGCATAGGCTGCGGGATTGCGGAGTAACGCGACCTGATCGTTGTGGCCGGGTTTGAATTGCTCAACGACAAGCCCACGGTGCGCGATCTGCCAGTTGAGGAACTGGCGGTAGTTGTCGAGTTCAATCGGGGCGGGGTAGTTGTAGTCCGGCCAGTTTCGGTCGATGATCATGCCAATCGGGACATATTCCGGGATTTCGCTGATGCCGGTCAGCGCGTAATCACCCTGGGCCGCGCGTTTGCTATCCGCGGTTACCTTGCCGATGTGATCCCCGTGAAAATGAGAGAGGATCGCATAGTCGATTTTCTTTTCAGGAAAGTGCTGGAGTGCGCGCAGAATGTAGCGAGCGATCCACTCGCCCGCTTGGCGCGAGTTGTTGGGTTTCGTGGGCATTCCGAAAGGCGCGGGAAGAGGGTTGGCCTGGCCGTCGCTTGCGTCCACCAGCATGGTTGTGCCATCTGGCAGAATAAAGAAGACCGAGTCGCCACGCCCCGTATTGATATGATGGATGTCGAGCATGCCTTCCTCCCACGAGGGTAACGGTTTGCCGATATCCCCGACCATGGGTTTGGTTTGCTGGCGTGCAGGAATTTCTGATACGGCCTTGGCTTGGGCCGGTGCTCCGACCAACGCTACAAGAACCAATTGGAGGCATGCTGAAAACAGACGAGCGGAAACAGGGTCGTAGCGGGAAGGGGACGGTATCATGGTTAGAATTTCCGTATACAGGTTTGTTTTGGGCCGGTGCTTGCCTTGGGACAATATCAATGCAATCGCCGGATAGGGTGGCACGAACACAATACCAAGGCTCCATAACCCGCAGTGGCGGAAGTGCCCCGGGGTCCAATGTGGGCACAATGGACGCGCGAAACTGATCGAAGTCCGTCATCTTTGGACGGCCACTTGGAATAAACCTGATGCACACAAGCAAGGGCTGATCGCTGCATTTTAGGTGGCTCGTTACTGCGGTTGGCCATCTTGTGGTTGGCGTTGTGTGGGAAGCAGATTGTCACAGTTCTCAACTTAAGCGATGGTTTATGGCGCATTTTCCCGTCGCGTTGTCGGGGTGGTTTGGCGCAGATTTTGGATCATCTGTCGATAGGGACTTCATTCGGACCGTGAAACATGCGTGCCTTTCCTGAATCTTCCCCCCTTCTGCACAAGTCGACTGTCAAATGGCTGGTGGCCCTCGGCGTCTGGGCACTGATAGGTCTGGCCTTGTCGGTCGAGGTCTACTTCAACCTCAAGGTCTCCCACATGGAGGTGGCCTTCGCCGATGTGGCAGTGGCGCAGTATGCCCGCGCGCTCTTTTGGGCGATTTTGGCCCCGTTTATCCTTTGGCTACGGATTCGGATCCCGCTGCGGGCGGGCGGCTGGGTCGTGGGTGTGTCTTTCCATCTGGTTGCTTCCCTCCTCGTCATGGTCGGATATTACCTGGGGCGCACGGTTGTGCTCCTCTCGCTCGATTCGGGTTCCATGGAGGGGTTCTGGGAGATGGCGCGGGCCAATTTCTACGGAAGAAACCTCATCGAGGTGGCCTACTATTGGGCGGTCCTGGCGGGCGGGTATTCGCTGGAGTACTACCGCCGTTTCAAGAGCGAGGAACTCAAGGCGGTGCAACTGGAGTCGCGACTGGTCGAATCGGAACTCAAGGCGCTCAAGCAGCAGCTTCAGCCTCATTTCCTGTTCAACACCATGAACACGATCTCCGTGCTCGTGCGCGAAGGCCGGAACGACGACGCGGTGACCCTGCTCGCGCGACTGAGCTCGCTCCTGAGGATGTCACTCGAACTCGGACATGTCCCGGAGGTCACGCTCCGGCAGGAGCTGGAATTCATCGACCGCTACGTCGGCATCCAGAAGGTCCGTTTTGCAGACAGGCTCACTGTCACCACTGACTTCGAGTCACCCGTGCTCGATGCAAAAATGCCCAACCTCCTTCTCCAGCCCCTGGTCGAGAATGCGATCCTTCACGGGATAGCCCCACTGACGCGACCTGGCACGGTGACGCTTACCGGGCGGGTGGTGGACGGCTGTGTCCGTGTCGAGGTGAAGGACGACGGTTGCGGGTTTTCCACCTTGGAGCGCCCGATGGGGCGGTCCGGCGGCATCGGGTTGTCGAGCACGCGCGAGCGAATCTCCAAACGATTTGGGACCTTGGGTGAATTTCTCGTTGAAAGCGAACCTGGGCGGGGAACCACAATTCGCATCGGCTTTCCCTTTAGAACCTGAGCACCTTTCGCTGATGTCTTTTTCCGCCACACCATCTCCCCGCGCCGCCGTGCGCGCCGTGATCATTGACGACGAGCCTGCGGCGCGTCGGGGAGTCAGGCTCCTGCTTTCCCGCGATTCCGAAATCGAGATTGTGGGCGAAGCTGGGGACGGGATCGAGGCGGTGGAGCTCATTCGCAGGGAGCGTCCGGAGATGGCGTTTCTCGACGTGCAGATGCCCGGGTTCGATGGCTTCGAGGTGCTTCGTCAGGCAGGGGATGCCGCTCCGGCGGCCGTTGTATTTGTCACGGCCTATGACGAGCACGCGCTCAAGGCGTTTGAAGTCCACGCGATTGATTACGTGCTCAAGCCCTACGAGGACGCCCGGTTCCATTCCGCGGTGGAGCGTGCGAAAGCAGGCCTGCGCGGACTCGATGCGAAGGCGTTGGCGGCGCGCCTCGCTCAGCTCCTTCAGTTTGTCGAAAGGACAACGGCGGAATCCCCGCCTGCGCAGGGTTCGACAACTGCAGGTGAGCGGTCGGACCGCATCCTGCTGAAATCCTCGGGCGAAATCTATTTCCTCAAGGTTGACGAGATCGACTGGATAGAGGCGGAGGGCGATTACATGAAGTTTCATGTCGCCGGGAAGGCGCATCTGCTGCGCGAAACCATGGCGCGTCTTGAAGCCAGGTTGGATCCCGAACGTTTCATCCGCATCCACCGGTCGACAATTGTGAACATCGATCGTGTGAGGAAGCTGACTCCGGCCTTTGCCGGGGATTATGCGGTGATCCTCGCCGATGGCACGAAGCTCCGGCTCAGCCGCGGCTATCAGGAACGCATGCAGGCGGTGATGGACAAGGCGCGTTAGGCGCGCGGGCTCAAGCGTGGCGTCTCCCGCGTAAGGCTCCGGTGTCGACCGATTTCAGTCGACGATCGGACGCGGATTCACGGCAGTTCGTCGCATTTTTGCAACCCCGGGGGGCTCTTTCGGAGTTAATGAGGCATGCGAAAGATCATCTGCCTCGTCCTCCTTGCGGCGCTGATCGCCAGAGCAGCGACCGCCCCTTCCAATCTCGAAGCTGTAAACGGCGCCCGCCAGCTTCTCGGTCGCGATGTCTGGAGCCGTGTTCTCGAGATCGAGAACACGGGATCCATTTCCCTGTATCCACGAATCACCTACGCGCTGGTTTTTGAGTTTAATGACATCCTCTGGTTTTATACACCGCATGACGGCACCCAGAGCCTCACGCTCTATGCCAACCAGCTTGAGCACGACAAGACGCACCTGCAACCGATGCTGACGGAGATCCACAAGGGGTTCTCGCGGTTCAGGGAGCTGCCGGAAGGCGTGTGGGATTCGGTGGTCGGAGTTCTTCCGAACGGGTGTTTCATTGAAAGCGTTGTGGCCTTGCGTGAGTTGTTCGCGACGGGTCAGCGTATCTTGAGGGCGGGTGTGCTTCTCTATTACGCCAAGGGACACGCCCGCCAGGGACATGCGGTGCTGGCTTACGAAACGGAGTCGGGTGTTTTTATCGACGATTCGGAACGCGCCCGGCCGGAGAAGATCAAGGGAAGGTGGAGCGAACGGCCGTTGGAGATCGCGCGCCGTCACGAGCCTGCCCTGCGCAAGGATCTGGTTGCTGCGAAGATGGTTCCCATTCGGGTCGATGGAGCTTCGGCGAAGACACTGTTGGCGTCAAACGGCCGATCGGGGGCGTCGGCCACCGCAGGCTGAGTTTTTATCCCGGGTGCTGTAACTTCTGGTACCCGAGCCGGGTTGTGGGGGGACATGGCATTCCCATCCTCGTGTCCCATTGCCGCCCCGAGCGCATCTCCTGAGTGCGCGGGGGAGAAATCGCCCCGGTTGATGACCTCGCTGACCGATTTCCATTGTTCCCGAAGGCATTGGGAAAATTGGAAAGGCAGAGGGATCTCCCGCCGCAGACCTTGCGTTGGTGCCTCATCCATGCTGATGCTTGCGGTTTATATGCGTTAAGAACCCGCATAAGTCTCGCCCCCATTCGACACCTGCTCCACGTTCGCCCTCCAAGCATACCTACATGGCCTCGACACCTTTGTCCGGACCGGCTGGCCCGGCGCCCACGAAAAAATCCCGCAAACTCCTCTTCCTTCTTCTGGCGCTTGGGGTGATTGCCGTTGTTGGCGGGGCGATTTACAAGAGCAAGACGCAGCAAAAGAGCATCGCCGTCACCACGGAGAAGGCGTCGATCCGGACGATCACCCAGCTTGTATCCGCCACGGGCAAGATCCAGCCCGAGATCGAGGTGAAGATTTCTCCCGAGGTTGCCGGCGAAATCGTGCAACTGCCGCTCCGGGAGGGCGCTGCGGTGAAGAAGGGCGATCTCCTGATCCGGATCAAGCCCGACTTTTACCAGGCGCAGGTCGAGCAGCGTGAAGCCGATCTCGCGGCCGGAAAGGCGGGAGCCATCCAGACCAAGGCACAACTGGACAAGGCGCGCGAGGACCTGCAGCGGTCCGAGGACCTCTACGCCAAGAAACTCCTGCCCGAGTCCGACTTTTCCGCAGTCCGCACCACGGCAGAGGTGGCACAGGCCAACTACGAGAGCGCGCTGGCGAGCATCCGCCGCGCAGAGGGCCAGCTCAAACAGGCGCGCGACCAGTTGGAGAAGACCGTGGTTTATTCTCCGATCGACGGCAGCATCAGTTCGCTCACGAGTGAACTCGGGGAGCGCGTGGTGGGAACGGGGCAATTTGCCGGCACGGAGGTCATGCGTGTGGCCGACCTTTCCAACATGGAGGTGCGCGTGAATGTCAACGAGAGCGACGTCGTGAACGTCAAGGTGGGCGACCGCGCACGCATTCAGATCGATGCGTTTCCAGGCCGGAGGTTTACGGGCGTCGTAAAGGAGATCGGTTCCTCCGCAAAGACGACGGGTGCCATGACGCAGGAGGAGGTCACCAACTTCCTCGTCAAGATCCGCATCTCCGACCGGGAGGCTTCGATGCGGCCCGGCATGAGCGCGAATGCCGACATCGAAACCAGGACGGTTGAGAATGTGGTCGCGGTGCCGATCCAGTCGGTGACGGTTCGCAGCCGTGAAGGCAACAAGACCATCGAACAGCTTGCCGACGAGCGCGACCGGAAGGCGAAGGAAGGCAAGGGGGATGGAGCGGCCTCCGCGGTGAATGAACGGCAGCAGCGCGAGCGCGAGCGCAAGGACCGGGAATCGCTACAGCGCGTGGTGTTTGTCCGCCAGCCCGACGACACCGTCCGCCAAGTTCCTGTGGAAACAGGAATCAACGACACGAGCCACATCCAGATCCTTTCGGGAGTGAAGGAAGGCGACGAGGTCGTCAGTGGAAGCTTCAGCGTTATTGCACGCACGTTGAAGGACAAATCGAAGATCAGGATCGAGACGCCGAAGAAGCCGGAGGACAAGTGATGCGTGCGCACCGCCCGCCCGGGTCGCTGGTGATCGCCATTGATGGGGTCACCAAGCTCTACAAGATGGGCGAGGAAACGATCCATGCCCTGCGTGGTGTCTCGATGGAGATCCGGCGCAACGAATACCTCGCGATCATGGGACCGTCCGGCAGCGGCAAGTCCACGCTCATGAACATGCTGGGGTGCCTGGACACTCCCACGAGCGGGCGCTATGACTTCACGGGCAAGAATGTGGCAACGATGAGCGACGACGAACTGGCCGAGATCCGCAATCGCGAGATCGGTTTTGTTTTTCAGACCTTCAACCTCCTGCCGCGCTCAAACGCCCTTCACAATGTCGAGTTGCCGCTGATCTACGCCGGCATCGGCCGCACCGAACGGCTGAACCGTGCGCAGGCGGCACTTGAGGCCGTGGGCCTGGGAGACCGGATGCATCATCGTCCGAACGAACTTTCAGGCGGGCAGCGCCAGCGCGTGGCCATTGCGCGCGCGCTGGTGACGCGTCCCTCGATCATCCTCGCCGACGAGCCGACTGGAAATCTCGACTCGAAGACGGGGGTTGAGATCATGGCGCTGTTTGATCAGCTCTACGAGCAGGGCAACACGATCATCGTCGTGACGCACGAGGAGGACATCGCCCAGCATGCCCGGAGGATCGTGCGTCTGCGCGACGGATTGATCGAGAGTGATGTGATGATCTGACGATCCCGGGGGCAACGATGAACAGGCTTTATTACGAGGTCAGCGAGGCATTTCGCATCGCCTACGGCCAGATCCGGGCGAGCAAGATGCGTTCGGCGCTCACGGCACTGGGAGTGATCATCGGCATCGTGGCGGTGACGCTGATGGGCACAGCGATCGCGGGTATCGGCGCGGGTGTGGATCGCAGCCTCTCGGGGTTTGGCGATGATCTGCTTTATGTCTCAAAATGGCCCTGGCGCGATGTGGAGGACTGGTGGAACTACCGCAATCGTCGCTCGATCCGCACGTCCTATGCAGCAAAGGTGAACGAATGGATCGAGCAGCATCCGGGTGGACCGCTGAAGCGGGCGATACCTGCGGCTGATCGCATGAGCAACATCGTGCGCGGCGACTATCGCGTGAGCGGCGTCTACACGCTCGGCACGACGGCGGACTATGCGCGGACCAACCGTTCCGAGATGAAGGAGGGGAGGTTCTTCAGTGATTTTGAATCCCAGGTTGGCCGCAATGTCTGCATCATCGGCTATGACATTGCCGATGCGCTGTTCCCGGGTGAATCCGCATTGGGCAAGACACTGCGGGTCAGCGGCGTGGTCCTGGAGGTCGTCGGTGTTGCGGCGAGGCAGGGAAGTTTCCTGGGTCTTTGGAGCTGGGACACCATGGTCGCGCTTCCATTGATTACCTTTCGGCGCAACTTCATGCAGGAGGACCGCGGCAGCCTGCGTGTCCAGGTGGACGTCACCCGCATGGATGCCGCGAGGGATGAGCTGCGCGGAATCATGCGGCGGATCCGGCAGCTCAGTCCGGAGCAGCGAGACGATTTCGAGATCATGGAACAGAAGGCGGTGCGCGAGCAGCTCGACCCGATCAAGAACGGCATCGCGATCGCGGGATTGTTCATCACTGGGCTAGCGCTCTTTGTCGGCGCGATCGGGATCATGAACATCACGTATGTCAGCGTGAAGGAGCGGACGCGCGAGATCGGAACACGCAAGGCGCTGGGTGCGCGGCGACGCACGATCCTGCTTCAGTTCCTGATCGAGGCCGTGTGCATCTGCCTCGTCGGCGGCATCCTGGGGTTACTGATTGCGGGTGGGTTCTATGCGCTCGCAGCCGTGGCGGTGCCGGCCTTCCCGCTCGTCTTTTCCGGCGGGTTGGTGGCGGTGGGCCTGATCCTGTCGGTGGTCACAGGGGTTGTCAGCGGGTTTGCCCCTGCGTGGCAGGCGAGCAAGCTGGATCCGGTGGTTGCGCTCCGTTATGAGTAGGGACAACGGATGAACTTCACCGAGACCATCAAACTGGCACTGGTTGCGCTTGCGGCCAACAAGCTCAGGTCCGGACTCACGATGCTGGGAATTGCCGTTGGTGTTTTCTCAGTGATCGGAGTCATGACCGTCATCTCGGGCGTGCGATCGAGCATTGAGTCCGGCCTGAACGTTCTGGGCGCAAACTCGTTCCAGATCACAAAGTTTCCCGCGATCAATTTTGGCGGACCCCGGCCCCGCTTTTCGAACCGGCGCGACATCGACTATGCGATCGCCGCGCGATTCAAGTCGATGATGGGCGAGGACGTGAATGTGAGCCTGCAACTGAGACGCGGGGGGCGGGTGGTGAGCTATCACGATCGCCGCACGAATCCGAACATCTCACTGGGTGGTGCGGACGAGAACTTTGTCACCAGCCGGAACTATGACATTTCAGCCGGGAGAAACCTGGGGATTGAGGATGTGGAGTTTGGCCGAAGTGTGGTGGTGCTCGGCTCCGATATTGTTGAACGGCTCTTTATCAACGAGGAGCCGTTGGGCAAGCAGGTGCGCATCGACGGGCAGACCTACACGGTGGTCGGTGTGACGGCGCCGAAAGGGTCGTCGTTTGGTCAGAGCCAGGACAACTTTGCGATTGTCCCCATCACCCAGTTTCTCGAAGCGTACGGGCGGGAACGTCGTTCGGTGTCGATCAACGTGCAGGCGGGCAGCCAGCCGGAACTGGCGGGAGTTCAGGACAGGGCGATCGGGGTAATGCGGCTGCTGCGGGGTCTGGCACCCGAGGATGGAAATGATTTTGAGGTGTTCTCGAATGAATCGTTGATCGATGCGTTCAACCGCATCGCGGAGGCGGTGGCGGTGGGTGCGTTTGTCATCAGTGCAATCGCGCTGCTTGCTTCCGGAGTGGGGGTGATGAACATAATGCTTGTGAGTGTGACGGAGCGCACGAAGGAGATCGGCATCCGGAAGAGCATCGGGGCGAAGAAGCGCAATGTATTGGTTCAGTTCCTGATAGAGGCGGTCGTGCTGTCGCTCATCGGCGGACTCGCCGGTGTGATCGTCGGAATCGTCGGAGGCAACGTTGTGGCGGCGCTGCTCAATTCCGGCCTCGTGTTTCCCTGGGCCTGGGCCGCCGCAGGAGTGGTGGTCTGCAGCGGCATCGGCGTCGCCTTCGGACTGTACCCCGCGTGGAAAGCAGCCTCGCTCGACCCGATTGAGGCGCTGCGCTACGAGTAACGCGCAGGCCCGCGCGATTCAACTGGGCGAAACCTCCGGGGCCTGCCGAGCCGGGTTTGCGAGTCGGCTCGCGGAAACGGAGTCAGCCGCGGCGGATTTCGGAGCCCTGGAAACGGACCTGGATCCTGAAGACCTTCTTGGTGCGGCAGGAAATGGCTCCGGTGGTGAGGTCGATCCTGTCGGGAACCTCCACGCGGTGCAGATCGACGACAGCGTAGTAACCGCGTTCGCTGAAGACGTCGATCAGCATGGCCAGCGCGAGCGGATCGTCGAGTGTCGGCTCCTCCGAATTGATCAGCGCCGCCCCGGCGATCGCGTGGCGGAGCACGATCGGAATGATCTTCTTGTCGATGAAATGGATCACCTTTTCGAAGAGCGCGGTGTGTTCGAGCTCATATGAATCGAGCCGCTTCACGAGTTCCTGACGGGCGTGCACGATGATCTGGCTGGCGAGCGGAAGCGAGCGCACGCGGTCGTGGGTCCGCGGATCGAGTTCGAGGGAGCTCTGATACTTCAGCTCCTTGAGGATATTTTGTTCGACCTCTGAGAAGCTGCCCTGGGCATTGACGAAATGGTAGTAGTAGACCTCTTTCAGCGACTGGAGCGCATCCCAGGTCTGCTCCTTGAACACACGGTAGCGGCGGCGGGCGAGGGTTTCATCGTAGTCGGTTTTCCGCTCCTCCAGCAATTCGCCGACGCCCGTGCGGCGCACTTCGGCATTGTGCACCTTGACCGAACGCCCGCGCGAAAGCTGGCGTTCGATGGAAGTCTTTTCATCGACAAACAGCACCATGATATGAATCGTCGGCTGCCGGAAATAGATCCCGAGTGGCGTACCGTGGAATTCGATGCGAAGCGCGCGGATGCGGGCAACGAGGAGCTTGAGACATTCAACCTGGACCGTCGTGCGCGGAAATCCGTCGAGGATGACCCCGTCGCGGTAGGCGGGCTGCAGCAGCTCTCGCAGCAGCAGGCTGACCACTTCGCGGTCGCCCACCATGCCGCCGGCATTCTTGATGCGGCGCGCTTCCGGGGAGTCCAGCAATGAACTCATGACAATCGGATCGCAGGTCAGGCCGCGTGCGTTGAGGATGAAGCGGGTATTCGTTCCCTTGCCCGAACCGGGCGCACCTCCGAGCAGGATGAATTCCTTGGGAAAACGCAGGTTTTCGCGTCCGACCTCGGCCTCGAGTTCATTCCACGCCGCATCGAATATGAGCTGCGCATCCTTGATCTCCAGGTCTTGAAGCTTGCCAGGAGTCGGGGTAGGTGCGGGCGCGGCTGCAGTGGCGGGAGGTACGGAAGGTTGATCCGGGGTGGATTGCATGATCGCGGGAAACGACGAGGAGAATAACGAAGGTGGATCGAAGCGAACTCAGAAAATGCTGGACCAGGGAAGGAAAGGACTTGCGGGGAATATCATGCAACTCACAGGAAACCCGGGGCGGGCCTGCTGAAAAATGCATGGAGGGGAGCGAAGTGGAACACCGCAGGTTGAATGTGATAATTGCAGAAATCACAAAGGGAAAGTTGGTTGGGCAACGCACTATCGCGATTGGCATGGGAGGGGCATTAGAGATTCGTATGATGGCTTTGCTGTCTCGCTCGACGATGCTCCCGTGGTCCATCACGCTCTGCCTGCTGGCGGGCGTGGCGGGTGGCTTTGCGGCTGGTGGAACCGCTGGCCAAAACCTGAGTCTATGGGTACGTGGGCTCGCCGTTGTTTTCCTCATTCTTGCCTTTCTGTTGCCGTTCGTCCGACCCCGGACCCAAGGAAAATGAATACGCGCGCCTGTTCTTTCATGCTGGAGGGCGGGCGTTCCCGGATTTCCTGAGAGCGTAGCTTTCAGGATTGTTAGTTGAAGCTGGACCTGGCGGGGCTGCCATCGGCAGCCCCGCCTTGGCTTTTATTGAGGGTCGCAGGGCGGTCCGTCAGCGAAGGATTGCGAACCGGCGGAACTGTGGCGCAAAATCCGGATCCATTCGGATTTGTGCGATTTCATGCGTGTTCTGATCATCGATGACGAGGCCACCATCCGGCGAACCACCCTGCTCGCGGTCAAGAGCATGGGGCATGAGCCATTTGAGGCACCCAGCGGCGCGCGGGGCCTGAAACTTCTCGAAGATGAGCTGTGCGACGTTTGTTTCCTCGACCTGAAGCTGGCAAATGAGGATGGACTCGACGTGCTGGGACGCCTCCAGAAGCTCCACCCGGGGTTGGCGGTGGTCATGTTCACGGCCTATGCGACCATTGCGACGGCGGTGGAGGCGATGCGCCGCGGCGCGTTTGATTTCATTCCCAAGCCCTTCACGCCGGACCAGATCCGTCAGGTGCTGGACAAGATCGGACGCACCCGGCGACTTGAAAAACGCGTGCAGCAACTGGAATCGCAGCTTGCAAGTGAGTCGCCTGAAAGTGAGTTCACTTCGAACGAACACGTGGTTCAAAGGATGCTGGAGATTGCCTTCAAGGCGGCTGAGACCCCTGCAACGATCCTCATTCTTGGGCCCAGCGGCACAGGCAAGAGCGTGCTTGCACGGGAGCTTCATCAGCGCAGCGCCCAGCGGGAAATGCCGTTCGTCACGGTCAATTGTCCCAGCCTTTCGCGGGAACTCCTGGAGAGCGAACTTTTCGGGCACGTCAAGGGTGCCTTCACGGGTGCGGTCAATGAAACCTTCGGCAAGGTGGCCGCGGCCGACGGTGGTACACTGTTCCTCGACGAAATCGGGGAAATGCCGCTCGAGATCCAGCCCAAGCTGCTCCGCCTCCTGCAGGAGCGCGAGTATGAGCGGCTGGGCGAGGCGAAGCCCAGGCGAGCCAACGTACGGGTCATCGCCGCGACAAACCGGACACTTGCGGACGAGGTGAAGGCCGGGCGCTTCCGCGAGGATCTGTTTTATCGCCTCAACGTCATCGCCCTGGGCCTTCCCGGCCTAAAGGACCGGCCGGCGGATCTTCAGGCGTTTGCCAACCGGTACCTCGCCTTCTTTGCGGGACGCATGGGCAGGACGCCGATGACATTCTCACCCGAGGTCCTCACTGCCTTCAGCCGCTATGCCTGGCCTGGCAACCTGCGTGAGCTTCGCAATGTGGTGGAACGCGCCGTGATCCTCGCGAAGTCTGCGACGATTCAGCTCGATGAATTGCCGGACGATTTCAGAGGCGGGTCCGTATCGATGGTGGGTGTGGGCGCGCGCGCCACTCTGGACGAACTGGAGGCGGAGCACATCAGGCGCATCCTGTCGGTGTCGCGCAATCTCGACGAGGCGGCGCGCATCCTCGGCATCGATCCTGCCACGCTCTACCGGAAGCGTCAGCGACTCGGCCTCGTCTAGCACGGGCAGTGCGAGACACGTCACCCAGCGACCATGCTTCGCACGCGACTTTACCTCGGACTCCTGCCGCTGCTCCTCTTGTTTCTTGCTATGGGGTTCTATGCCCTGCACGTGTCGCGCGGACTCGCCCGCGCCATCGAGCAGGACCTGGTGAAAAACTATCGCGCGCTGATCGCCGGCTATGAATTGCGGGATGCGGCGACGCGCATGCACACGGCGCTGACGCAGGTGTCACGCGACAATTCGCTGGAGGTCCGCAAGGCATTTCTCGAAGAGCAGTCGCGTTTCAAGCGCCTGCTGTTCGAGCAATCGATCGCTTCGGCTGGCACGCCGCGCATGGAGCTGGTGGGGAAGATCGAAAAGGCCCAGGCCGATCTGGCGGCCCAGGCCGAGCGGACGCTGCAATCAGGAGGAGCGGGTGCGGGAAACATCCTTGCGGATTACCGTGCAGCGGAAATGCGATTCTTTCGGTCGCTCACCGCGATCGAGGAACTCGCGGTGAAGGACTACCAGCACGTGCAAGAGGTCAGTGCACAGGCCTCCAGGACTGTCCGGCTTGCGATCAATCTCCTCGTAGCAGCGATGGTGGGAGGGATCTTGCTCTCGATCTATTTGAGCTATCGCCTCGCCCGTGCGTTGCTCCGGCCCGTGCAGGCGCTTACCGCGTCGGCTCGGGCGCTTGGCGAGGGGAAATTGGAAACACGGGTGCCGGTCCTTTCGAACGACGAACTCGGACAACTCGCGGTGGTTTTCAACGACATGGCCGCGAAGCTGCGCGACTATCGCGATGAATTGCGGGAGGAGGTCCGCAGTGCGCAGAGAACGACACAGGCGACGCTGACGGCCTCGCCCGATCCTGTGGTGGTTGTTTCCAGGGAAGGAAGCGTCGAACTCGTGAATCCCGCGGCGCGTGCGATCGGACTGACGGAACCGGCGCTTCCGGCTGCGCTTGTGGAGCGCGTGAACCGCGTGATCGCCTCGGGACGGCATGAATTACCTTCGGGCTACGACCAGGTGGTGTCGCTTCGCTCGGGCAGGGAGGATCGGTACTACCTGCCACGCACGCTCGCGATTCACGATGCCATCACCGGGCGGGAAGGGGCGGCGGTCATCCTTCAAGACGTCACGAAATTCCGCCTGCTCGACGATGCCAAGAGCAACCTCGTGGGGACGGTCAGCCATGAACTGAAGACGCCCCTGACGAGCCTGCGACTTGCAGTCTACCTCTTGCTCGAGCCCAATCTTGGCGCGGTCTCCCCCGAGCAGAAGGAACTTCTGGAAACGGCAAAAGAAGGGGCCGACCGGCTTCTGCGGATCATCAACGACCTGCTCGATCTGTCGCGGCTTGAGAGCGGGGTTTCCGCGATGAATCGCAGCGAGGTGGAGGTCGAGGTGTTGCTGCGCGACATGGCCCGTGAGATCCAGCCGATCCTGCAATCGGCGGGGCAGAAATTGGCGATCGAGTGTCCGCCGCAGGCCGAAACTGTTTCCGTGGATCGCGACCGCATCCGGCATGTGTTCATCAACCTGCTCGGCAATGCGTCAAAATATTCGCCGCACGGTTCGAAGATCACCCTCTATGCGCGGGCGGCCGAGGAGGGTTTCATTCGTTTTGGTGTGCGTGATGAGGGCCCCGGCATCCCGCCGGAGAGCATCGGAAAAGTGTTCGACCGGTTTTACCGGGTGCCGGGGCAGGCCACGGAGCAGACAAAGGGGGCCGGACTGGGACTCAGCATTTGCCGCGAGATTGTGGTTGCGCATGGCGGTTCTATTGGTTGCCGCAGCGAACCCGGAGGCGGCAGCGATTTCCATTTCAACCTGCCGAAGAGCCCTTGAGGGTCGTGTGAGCGGGAGGAAGCCGAAAGCTGACTGAGGCAGGCAACCCGCCGGTTGCCCTTTACAGAAGGGGCGGTTTGCATAGGTTGCGGACTCACGCTTCTGTCCGGCATGGCCATCGCCGCGTTTACCACGTCTTCGAGGGCCAATCGGTCCGGCTCACCTCTCCGCAATTTTTAGGTTGCAGGGATGTGCAGATAACTTCGTCCGATACAAAGAAACAATCCACCATGGCCAAATCAAAATCCTCCCAGACACCCGATGCCCTGCTCGAAGAACTCCGCGCACTTGTCGCTGAAGCGGAGGGGCTGATGGGTGGCGACATCACCGATCATGCCCGCGACAAGATGGAACAGTTGCGCGAACGCCTTGCCGAAGCCCAGGAGCGTCTCACTGAGCTCTATGATTCCGCGAAGGAGAAGGTGAGCGAAGGTGCGCGCCGGACCGATGAGGCGATCCGTGCGCATCCGTACGAGTCGCTTGCAATTGCTCTTGGCGTGGGCGTGCTGATCGGCGCGCTGCTCAGGCGCGGACGTTAATGCGACTGCCTGCCGGAATGTGCCCGCTCAGCCGGGTGCCCGCGCGGGTGTTTCTTTGAACATGGAAAACGAATCCTCAGCCGGTTTCCTGAAATCACTCCGTGCGCTTGGCGACAAGACGCTAGGGCTGATCCAGGCGCGGCTCACGCTGCTCTCGGTCGAATTGCAGGAGGAGAAGCTTCGGCTGCTGCAGTTTCTGATCTGGATAACCGCCGCGCTTTTCACGGGGGTGATGGCCTTGACGTTCTGCAGCATCGCTCTGGCGTTCTGGCTGTGGAAGAGTTCTCCCTTGCTCGCGATGGCGTCGCTGGCGGCGCTCTACCTGGTGGTGTTCGTCGTTATCGTGATCGCATTCAGGCGTTTTCTGGCCCGACAGCCGCGGCCATTTGACGCCACGCTTCAGGAGCTTGCAGAGGATCGCACATGTTTCCGCGAGAAGAACTGATCCAGCTCGAACGCAGGAAAGAGATCCTGCGCATGCGCATCCGGCTTCAACGTGCGGAGATGGCTGTCCACGCGCGCGAGGTCCTGCGTCCGCTTGGCTGGATCGAGTCGATCCAGTCCCGATGGCAGTCGCTGCCGTGGGGTGTGCGGATGATTTCGGGTTCGCTCGGCTTTCTTGCACAGCGTGCACTCCTGCGTCGTCTGCCGTGGCGCGCCAAGGCCCTGCTTTGGGTGCCAGTCGCGTGGAAGCTGGCCAGGAAGGCTTTTCCCCTCGTTGCGAGGTCCGCGCGTGGCGCCTTCCAGGTGCCAACCCAGGAGGAGGCTGTGAGGATCGTAAGGCTCCGCCGGTCGTTGTCGGGAGCGAAATCCTCCTGACCTGAATGCCCGCTGAAACCGTGAATTTCATCGAGGGCGTGGTTGCTCCCGGGCAGCCGGTGCGGGGCATTGCCCGTCCAGAGCTGCTGGCGCCCGCGGGTGACTGGGATTGTGTGCGTGCCGCGGTGGAGAACGGTGCCGACGCGGTCTACTTCGGCCTCGAGCGATTCAATGCGCGCATGCGGGCGAAGAACTTCACACAGGCGGACCTGCCCGAATTGATGGCGTTCCTGCATCGGCGCGGCGTGCGCGGGTATGTTACGTTCAACACGCTGGTGTTCACGTCCGAGTTGCGCGAAGCGGCCGACTACCTTCGCGGCATCATTGCGGCCGGTGTGGATGCAGCGATCGTGCAGGACGTCGGGATCTGCCGCCTCATACGGTCGCTTTCACCGGACTTTCCGATTCATACGTCCACACAGATGACGGTGACCAGCGCGGCAGGGGTCGCCTTTGCACGGGAACTCGGGGCACAACTGGTCGTGCTCGCCCGGGAGAACTCGATCACGGAGATCGGGAAAATTCAGGAAGCGCAGGGCGGCGAGGCGATGCGCCTGCCGCTGGAGGTGTTTGTCCATGGCGCACTCTGTGTCGCTTATTCCGGACAGTGCCTGACAAGTGAATCTCTCGGTGGTCGGTCGGCGAACCGCGGCGAGTGCGCGCAGGCGTGTCGCCTGCCGTATGAGCTCTATTCCGACGGGGAAAAGGTGGATCTCGGCGACCGCAAGTACCTGCTCAGCCCGCAGGACCTGGCGGGGATTGATGTATTGCCGGAGTTGATACGCGTTGGGGTGGCTTCCCTGAAGATCGAGGGGCGACTCAAGAGCCCGGAGTATGTCGCGAGCATCACCCGGGTCTATCGCGGTGCGCTGGACCGCGCCTTGCGGGAGATCGAATCAGGCGGGGAGGTTGCCGGGGCAGGGACGGGGGGAGCGGATCGAAATGCTTTGCAGTCGGGTCGGCAGGCGAAAGATCGCTACGAACTGGAAATGTCGTTTTCGCGGGGACTGTACACCGGATGGTTTCGCGGGATCGACAACCAGAAGCTGGCTCATGGAAGATTCGGCACGAAGCGCGGCGTGTTTGTCGGAACGATTGACCATGTCGCCAGCGACTCTGTCACACTCACGCCTCTGGCTCCGCTCAAGGCAGGTGATGGCGTGGTGTTTGACGCCGGGACGCCGGAGAATCGCGAGGAAGGCGGACGTGTCTACCAAGTCGAAATGAGAGGCACGCAGGCGACGCTGCGATTTGGTCAGGGTGACATCGATTTCAGGCGCATTCGTGCGGGAAACCGCCTGTGGAAGACGAATGATCCGGCGCTGGACCGTGATGTGCGGGCGACGTTTTCAGGCGACAAGGTGCGGTTTCAAAGACCGATCGCGGCGGAGGTGCACGGGAGGGTGAACATGCCGCTGACCCTCCTGCTCGACGACGGCCAGGGGCACGTGGTGAAACACGAATCGACGATGGTGCTGGTTGCGGCCCAGACGCAGCCCTTGAACGAGGAAGTTCTTGCAGCGCAGTTGTCGCGCCTCGGAGGGACGCCGTTCAAGCTGGCGCGCCTGGAAAACCGGTTGGAGGGCGACGTGATGCTTCCGCTCAGCGAGCTCAACCGCCTGCGACGCGAAGCGGTGTCGGCACTGGAGACCTTGAGGGCGCGTCCGCACCGGTGGGTCTTGAAAGAGTGCGGGACCGATGTGACGGAGGTCGCGCCGGATGCGAATAACGTGGTGACTGAAGACCATTTGCCGGAGCTGATTGCGACGATCCGTGAACGGGCGCAGCTTGAACCGGCGTGGAAGGCGGGGGCGCGGACGATCTATTGCGAGTTTGAGAACCCGAAACACTACCGGGATGTCGTCGCGGCCTTTCGGGAACTCCAGGCTACTGGTGCCGGATCGGGACAGGCGACGATCTGGGTTGCTCCGCCGCGCATCTTCAAGACCGGTGAGGAATGGATTCTGAAGCAGGTGAGATCCTGCGATGCGGATGGGTATCTCGTCCGCAATCATGACCACCTCGCTTTTTTTGCGAATGACCGCAAGCGCGGGGACTTCTCACTCAATGTCGCGAATCCCCTCACGGCGGAGTATTTTGTGCGCCGGTACGGATTGGAGCGCGTGACCGCGAGCTATGATTTGAATGTGTCGCAGGTCGAATCCCTGCTGCGTGACGCGCCTCCGGGCTGGTTTGATCTGACGATCCACCAGCACATGCCGATGTTTCACATGGAGCACTGCGTGTTCTGCGCGTTTCTCTCATCGGGCAAGGATTACCGCGACTGTGGGCGTCCGTGTGACAGGCACCGGGTGGTGTTGCGCGACCGCGTGGGTGCGGATCTTCCGTTGAAGGCCGACGCGGGATGTCGCAACACCGTCTTCAACAACCGTGCGCAGACGGGAGCGGAGTACGTGAGCCGGTTTCTCGAACTCGGCGCGCGGTCCTTCCGGGTTGAGTTCGTGAGCGAAGGTGCGGACGAGGTTTTCCGAACTGTCACGCGCTATGCGCAGCTCCTGAAAGCCGAGATTTCCGGATCCGAGCTCTGGCGGGAACTCAAGCTCCTCAACCAGATGGGCGTCACCCGCGGCCAGATGGAGGCCGCTCCGCAGGTCATCCGGCGAAAAGGCTGACTGCCGTTCCCCGTGTCCGAAACGCGAGTTGAGCAGAAGGGCCCGGTTGGCTGCCGTTTCCGAACAGGGATTTGACATCGCCTTCCGAACGGGAGGGGCACGCTTTGTCGTGACCGGTTTGAGCAACCTCCGTCGAGGCATTCAGTCCTCGACCCGTTCCAAGTTCACCACGTGGATCTGGGCTACAGCGTGATCGCTCCAGTAAGTGACCAGCCAATCGCCGAGGAGAACAACCTCGTTTACACGACCGGTGGTGTCTGATTGTTGGAAATCGCCTTTGCGAAAGGGCATCGCCTTCACCTCGTCAAGGCGCGCAAGAAGTCGCTGAGTTTCGGATCCGCGGGTTGCCGCGAGCGCTGCCCACGAATGTTCGTGCAAGATAACTTCGTACGCACGCACAGTGCGGTTATTTAGCGGTTCTCCAAACGTTTTTTGGCCTCTGTCAGGGTGACTCCGCGTCCGGAGTTGATGTCAGCATGACGCTGCGCCAGTTCTCGCTGATATTCCGGATTGTCAGAGCGCAGGCGGTGCTTCAGATAGGCCATTGCCTTGAGCAACTCCTCATGAGGGAGCTGTTCGATCTGCGTCTTGATCTCGGCAAATACCATGATGGCCAAAGGATGGCAGCAATCGAGTGGATCCGCAAGCAGGAGTTCCGCGCGCATCCATTGGGCATCTTCTTGCCGCACGCTTCGACGTGCCCGGTTGAGAGTAGCGGGACCTTTCAGGTCCGGCGGATCGGGATCAGTTCGGCAAAGTTTGCGAAGATCTGTATTGGAGAATTGGGAGCTGGAAGCTCCCGCCACTCTTTCGGATCCCGGGCAGGGCACGACGAAGCGCGCCCCTCCTGGTTCGATCCAACGTTGGGCACGACGATGCCTGTTCCCGGGGAGAATTGACCTGGCTATTTTGTCCTACTGGCAGGCTTCGCACTCGCCGCCGTTGCGCATGGCTTCGAGGCTGCAGGCGGTTTTTTCCTCTGCGGTGTACTCGCGCTTTTTCTTATCGGAGGCTGCGTCGGACGGGGCTTCACCGGTGGTGGGCAGCACTTCAGCTGGAGAAGTTGGGCCAGATCCGATGCGCACCTCCTTTTTCGTCGCGACAGTGGCTTTCTCGATGTTGGACGCGCTGAGTGAGCGGAGATAGTACGTTGTCTTGAGGCCGGTGTGCCAGGCGTGGCGGTACATGTGGCTCAAGGTCTTCAGGTCGGGCGTGCCGAGCCAGAGGTTCACGCTCTGCGCCTGGTCGATCCACTTCTGGCGACGGGCTGCGGCGTCGATGACCCAGCGCGGATCAATCCCGAAGGCCGTCAGGTACTTCGCTTTGAGGTCCTCCGGGATGGCCTCGATGTCGCCCAACTCGCCGTCGAAATACTTGAGGTTGTCGATCATCTCCTGGTTCCAGAGTCCGCGTGACTTGAGGTCCTTCACGAGGAAGGGATTCAGCACGATGAATTCTCCCGACAGGTTCGATTTGACGAAGAGATTCTTGTACGTCGGCTCGATGCAGGGCGAGGTCGCGGTGATGTTCGAAATGGTGGCGGTGGGCGCGATGGCGAGCACGTTGCTGTTGCGCATTCCCTGCCGCGCGATTTTTTCCCGCAAGGGAGTCCAGTCGAGTTTGCCGCCGCGGGGAACGTCGACGGGCACGCCGCGCTCCTGCTCCAGGAGGTCGACGGTGTCCTGGGGGAGAATGCCGCGGTCCCACTTCGAGCCCGCGTAGGAGGAGTAGCGTCCGCGCTCGGCGGCGAGGTCGGACGAGGCTTCGTAGGCGTGGAAAGCGACGGCCTCCATGGCTTCGTCATTGAATTCGACGGCTTCCTGTGAGGCGAAGGCCTGGCCGCGAAGGTACAGGGCGTGGGCGAGGCCCATCATGCCGAGGCCGATCGGGCGATGACGTCGGTTGGAGGTTTCGGCCGCCTTGGTCGGGTAGAAATTGATGTCGATGACATTGTCGAGCGCACGCACCGCGAGGCGGATGGTTTCGCGCAGCTTGTCATGATCGATCGAGCCGTCGGGTAGAAGGTGGGTGTCGAGGATGACGGAGCCGAGATTGCACACGGCGGTTTCCTCGTTGGAGGTGTTCAGCGTGATTTCGGTGCAGAGATTCGACGAGTGGATCACGCCCACGTGGTCCTGTGGCGACCGGACATTGCAGGCATCCTTGAAGGTGATCCACGGGTGGCCTGTCTCGAAAAGCATCGAGAGCATTTTTTTCCACAGTTCGAGGGCCTCGATCTTCTGTCCGAAGATCTTCCCCTCCTCGGCGAGTTGCTCGTAACGGAGGTAGGCGTCCTCAAATTTTTTCCCGTACAGCTCGTGCAGGTCCTTCACCTCGTTGGAGCGGAAGAGCGTCCAGGTGCCGCGGGCCTCCATGCGCTTCATGAAGAGGTCCGGCACCCAGTTTGCCGTGTTCATGTCGTGGGTGCGGCGGCGGTCATCGCCCGTGTTCTTGCGCAGTTCGAGAAACTCAAAAATGTCGTTGTGCCATGACTCGAGGTAGGCGCAGCCGGAGCCCTTGCGTTTCCCGCCCTGGTTGACGGCGACCAACTGGTCGTTGTGCAGCTTGAGGAAAGGGATCACGCCCTGGGACTCGCCATTGGTTCCGCCGATGTAGGCGCCGGTCCCGCGCACCGCTGTCCACGAGCCGCCGAGACCGCCTGCCCACTTGGAGAGCTGCGCGTTCTCGGCGATGCCGCGGTACATGATGCCCTCGAGCGAATCGTCGACGTAGTAGAGATAGCAGGACGAGAGCTGGGAGTGCAGTGTGCCCGAATTGAAGAGCGTGGGCGTGGAGCTGCAGAAGCGGCGGCTCTTGTAGAGATCGTAGAGTCCGGTGACGAGCGATTCGCGGTCCTGCGGCTCATCGAGGAAGAGACCCATGGCGACGCGCATCCAGAAAAACTGGGGCGTCTCGATTCGGCGTGAAGGCTTCTTCGTCTTGTCGATGATCAGGTAGCGGTCGTAGATGGTCTGGATGCCTAGAAAATCGAACTCGAGGTCGGCCGAAGGGTCGAGTGCGAGGGAGAGACGGTTCAGATCGTAGTCGAGCAGGCGCGGATTGAGACGCTTGATGGCGACACCGTGCTCGACGTATTTCCTGAAGGCGCGCTGGTGAAAGGCGCGGAGCGAGCCGATGCCGTCGCGCACGATGTCCCAGCCGAGAACCTCCTCGTAAATGTAGGAGAGTTGGATCCGCCCCGCAAAGCGGGCAAAATCGGCGTCGCGCTCGATCAGCGTCTTTGAGTTGAGGATGATGGTTGCATCGAGGTCGCGCTGGGAAATCTGGTCGAACACCGAGCGCCGGAGCTCGGCCTCGATCTGTTCATTCGTCAGGCAGAGATCGAGTCCGATGCGCGCGAACTCAATACGTTTGCGCAGGTCAACGCCGTCCCAGAAGAGGGTTTCGCCGTTGGGGCGCTTGACGACCACCATGGTTTCCTGTCCCGGCGCCGGCGGTGCGGCGGGAGGTGTCTGGCCGCCGACTTCGGTGGACGGGGTTTCCGTGCGTGAGGAGGCGCGTTCGGCGCGATAGAGGATGTAGGCCTCGGCCACCTTGTAGTGACCCGACTTCATCAATTCCTCCTGGACGATGTCCTGGATGTCCTCGATGTGGACAAACGTCTGCTTCGACGCCTGGATGCGGTCGGAAACGGCCTGCGTGATTGCAACCGCGGGCGCGGAATCGCGTTGCAGTGAGAGGAAGGATTTGCGGATCGCGATTTCGATCTTCTGGGCGACGAAGGGAACGACCTGGTGATTGCGGCGGATGACGCGGATGGAACTCTGCGCGGCAGAGGAGCGGTCGATGGCGAGTTTACGGCTGCGATTCAGGAGCAGGCTCTTCGCAACATCGTAGGCGTTGTTGTCGACGAGCGTTTTTTCAATCAGTTCGTACAGGCCGTTGAGGGTGAGCTTGAGCGGCGACTGGCGTCGGGACTCCAAGGCGAGGGTGCCCAGCAACTCGCGGACGACGCTCACGACCCAGGCGCGGTTTGCCGCAGTGAAGATGTCTTTCTCGCCCCGGGCCAGAAGGACATTGGTCAGCGACTTGCCCAGCGTGTCGGCCACTTCATTGGCGTCGAAACGCTCCTCTCCGTGCGGGCAGATGAGAACGACCTGGGGAACGACAAGCGATTCGCCGGACAGGACATCCCGCCAGGCAAAATGCGGCTTTTGTTCGACAGGCGTGTGTACAGTGCGTTTGAGGGCGAGATCGCTGGAGAGAGTGGAGTTCATGCGGACGGTGGCGGCGGGAGAATGAGGGTGGTGGAGGCAGGTGGAGATGACTCAAGTGAGCGCGATCGGAGAAATCGGTCTCAGGGAGGGTAGAAGGGGATTTTGGGGAGAACGGCTGTCAGTTTCAGGAAAAGGGTTTCCGGACGGGAAAATGCATGGCGGGTTTGATGAACACAGGTGTCCGGAAAGAGGACGAAATGAGATCGATATCGGGCGTTGAGTGAGCTTGGACAGACCCTCCGCGCGGGTCCAAAAGGAGCGGCGCGGATCACACGCCTTCATTGAATCGGCGTCAAGCGAAGTATTGCCCGAAATCGGAATTTTTTACAACCTGTGGTGCTCAGGCGGGTAGGCTACCACAAGCTGTAGTGGTACCGCAGGCTGTTCCGCGGGCAGTGGGAGCGCACCTGGGGTAATCCGGCTAAGTGCGAGGCGCACCCTCAGCAGACGCGGTGCACGTCGAGGTTGAGCAGCGCTCCGAGCTTGGAAATGCGGTCGGCGAGCATGCCCACTCCCACCGCGCAATGATGGGCGGGACCGAAGGAATTCCAGCGATTCACAAATTCCCGCGCGCCGCAGGCAAAACGGTAACGGCTGTTGGTATTGCCGATTTCGAGGATGGGACCCGGCACGGATTCCGCCTCGGCGCAAAGCAGGGCCAGCCTTCCATTGGCGGCTTCGATGACCGACAGGAGGGTCACGGGACCGTGTTTCACCGCCATCTCAACCGATACGCCGCGCCCAACCTTGCCGTGGTAGACTTTCAACGGGCGGACCTTGGTCTTGCCCTGTGCAATTGCAAGGTGACCTGGGCCATCGTGTCCCATGAGCACGACATCCTCGTTGAAATCCATGGCGTAGTATTCGGTGAAGGAGCCGCCCGCGCCGAAGAGATCCAGGATCTTCATCGCCTGCACGTTCTTGACCTCGTATTCCCCGGCGACAGGGATGCCGCGGCTCGTGAGGAGGGAGGTGCCCAGGATGATCGAGGCGAGGGTGTCCTCGTTTTCCGGGATGCCGGTTCCTTTGTAGTAGTAGGCCAGGGAACCCAGCCGGTGCATTTCGATCAGGTGGTCCAACGCGACAGACGTCCGCGCCGCCTCAGTCAGCTCCGTGACTGCGCAGTCCGACTGGACGTCGAAAGCCTGGTGAAACTCTGCCATGCGTGCATGGATGTCGGACACGGATGCCTGCCTCCGCAGCGCGGACAACTCGTCGACCTCCAGCATCAAGACCTGCGTGCCGAACGTGGCGGACTGGAGTGTCACATCGCTGTAGATGTCGAGCATACCGCCGTAGTAGTGTCCCATCAGGCCGAGCCGGTTCGCCGCCATGCCCGCGCTGACACGGCCTGCCTCGATCCAGGCATCGACTTCGCGCCAGCAGGTGGGATCGTTCTCGAGACATCCGGTGACCTGATGAAAGCGGATGCCCGCGCGTTTGAAAACGTTCGCGAGTTCGGGTGCGGAACAGATGGCGCAATGGGCAAGCCATTCGCCGGTCATTGTTGTGCGGTCGCGCAAGGCATTGAAGGCCGCGTAGTCGATGGCCGCTTCCGGCTGCAGGCTGAGGATGACGACCGGAACTTTGGCTCGCTGCACGACCGGCAGGACGGTCGCTGAGAGCGCGTAGGTCGTGATGTACAAAAAGATCAGATCGACCTCGCGCTGGCGCAGCGCGCGGCCGGCCTCGACCGCGCGGTCGAGGTTGTCGACCAGACCGAGATTGACGACCTCCACACCGGGGCGGGCGAGTTTGCCCGCCACGATCTTGACATAGCCTTCGAGCCGGTCGCGAAGGCCGACAAACTGCGGCCAGTATTCCTGCAGCCCGATGCCGAACAAACCGACGCGAAGAGGGGAGGGATTCATTGAAGGGCATGTTGATGTCCTGGCCGCGGAAAGGTAATTCAAATCTTGGTGCGCGCTGAATGATACGAACGTGTGTGGACCCATGGCATTGAACGGATCATGCCCAATCCGATGAATTCCGCAGCGCGGTCGGTCGGCTTCTGAGTTTTTCGGAGTTCCATGTCCATTTTTGCCGCAGTCATGCCGGTAGTTCTTGTGCGACGAATGCGGAGAGCTTAGAGGTTCCCCGAGCGCGCCGCGGGTCGTCCGTTCCGTGCGTGAGAACCCAAATTCTCCATGAAACAAGCTGTTTTGTTTTTCATTCTCCTTATTTCCGGTGCGGTCGCGGCTGGAGCTGCGAGACCGGCACCGGTGTCGCGACTGGAGAATGATTTCCTTCGTCCGCCCGCCTCCGCACGTCCCTGGGTCTATTGGATCATCATGGATGGAACGCTGACCCGCGAAGGCATCACGGCTGACTTCGAGGCCATGCAGAAGGCCGGCATTGGTGGGTTGATGGTGATCGAGGTGAATCTCGGCCTGCCGCGCGGACCGGTCGGGTTCATGAGCCCGGCATGGCAGGAGTTGTTCGTGCATGCGGAGAACGAGGCGCATCGCCTCGGTCTGGAGATCGGCTTGAACGCCGGGCCGGGCTGGTGCGGCAGCGGCGGGCCCTGGATTTCACCGGACCAATCCATGCAGCATCTGGTCGCGAGCGAGCTGGCTGTGAAAGGGCCGCAGCAGTTTCAGGGGGAACTTCCGCTTCCGCAGCCGAGGCCCCCGTTTTTTGGTCCCAAGACGATGACGCCGGAGCTGATGCAGGAGTGGAAGGATTTCTATCGCGATGTCAGGGTCATCGCGTTTCCCACGCCGCGTGAAAATCTGCGCCTTGAGGATGTGGATGAAAAAGCGCTCTACCGTCGTGCGCCATTTTCGTCGGTGCCTGGAGTAAAGCCCTTTCTTCCCATGCCCGCCCATTTTCCGGAGGTGCCTGCAGATGAAACTGTCCAGCCGACGGCGATTGTGGATCTCACATCACACCTCGGCGCGGACGGACACCTCAACTGGACGGTGCCGCCCGGGGACTGGACGATCCAGCGATTTGGGCGCGTCACCACCGGGCAGACCACAAGGCCGGCGCCTGCGAGCGGATTGGGTTTCGAGAGCGACAAGTTTTCAGTCGCGGCAGCCGACAACCAATTCGCGCATTTTCCTGGTCCCTTTCTGAAAGGCCGCGGTCCGGAGTCGCGGCAGGAAAGCGGTGTGACGATGCTGCATTTCGACAGTTGGGAAATGAGCGCACAGAACTGGTCGCCCGGGTTTGCAGCCGAGTTCAGGCAGCGACGTGGCTATGACCTGTGGCACTGGCTGCCGGCGCTGACGGGTCGCATCGTTGAGAATCGCGAGAAAACCGAGCGTTTCCTGTGGGACCTGCGGCAGACGGCGCAGGAGCTGGTTGTCGCCCATCACATCCTTCGACTCAAGGAGCTGGGTCGGGAGCATGGGCTGCAATTCTCGATCGAGCCGTATGACATGAACCCGAATGCGGATCTCACCCTCGGAGCCGCGGCGGATGTTCCCATGGGTGAATTCTGGTGGCACTGTCCGAACTTCAACACCGACTACAGTGTCATCGAGGCCGTCTCCATAGGGCATACGAACGGCAGGCGGATCATTGGCGCGGAGGCGTTCACTTCGGATCCGGGAGAGGACTGGCGCGGGTATCCTGGCTCGATAAAGGGATTGGGTGACTGGGCATTCTGCGCGGGCATCAATCGCTTCTACATCCATCGCTACACGCATCAGCCGTGGCTTGATCGTCGGCCGGGAATGATGATGTGGAAATACGGTGTGCACTGGGAGCGCACGCAGACCTGGTGGCCGATGGCGGGCGCCTGCCATGAGTACTTCTCGCGTTGCCAGCAGATGCTGAGGCAGGGATTACCGGTCGCGGACATTCTTTACCTTGCGGGAGAGGGCGCGCCCCAGGTGTTTTGTCCGCCGCCGTCGGCGACCAGCGGAAATCGGCCGGATCGCCTTGGCCACAATTTCGACGGGTGTGCACCCGAGACGCTGCTTGAGAGTGTGACTGTCAAGGATGGTCGACTGCGCCTTCCTGACGGCATGAGCTATGCGTTGCTTGAGCTGCCGTATCGGGCAACGATGACACCCTGGCTTTTGCGCAAGGTGGACGCACTGGTCCGCGAGGGAGCGACGGTCATCGGGCCGCGTCCGCACTATTCTCCGAGCCTGGAAGGATATCCCGCGTGCGATGAGGACGTGCGTCGACTGGCGGACGGGTTGTGGGGTCCCTGCGACGGACGCACGGTCAAGGAGCACGCGGTCGGACGTGGTCGCGTGATCTGGGATGCGGATGCCGCGCCGCAGTCAGCGACGGAGCAATATGGCAACTACGGTGTCGCCGCTCGTGCGCTGGCGAAAATGGGCATCACGCCGGACTTCGAATCGGACGGGCCCGTGCGTTACACGCATCGGCGGATGACTTCCGGTGAACTGTATTTTGTGTCGAATCGCGAGGCGCGTGTCGTTGAGGCGAACTGCGTCTTCCGGGTCGAGGGATTCCAGCCGGAACTATGGGATCCCGTCACGGGGGAACGTCGCTTGCTTCGGGAATTCAGAACGGAGAAAGGGCGCACGACGATTCCGATGCGCTTTGAGCCGGAGCAGGCGTTTTTTGTGGTGTTCCGCCATGCTTCCGGAGAACCCGCTGGCGAAACTTCCGCGGTGAATTTTGCGGGAACACATCCTGTCCGGGAATTGCATGGACCCTGGTCGGTCGCGTTTGATCCCAAGTGGGGTGGCCCTGCCGCAGTCGAGTTCCCTGTGCTTGAAAACTGGATACAGCGTGCGGAAACCGGCATCCGTCACTATTCCGGCATCGCGGTTTACCGGAAGCAGTTTGATTTCAAACCCGGTGTCGGCGAAAAATCACACAGCCGCCTGTGGCTCGATCTCGGTGTGGTGAAAAATATCGCCCGGGTCCGGCTGAATGGGCGCGATCTCGGAGTGGTCTGGTGTGCGCCCTGGCGTGTGGACGTAACGGACGGCCTGCGCAGCGGAATGAACGAACTGGAAATCGAGGTCGCGAATCTCTGGCCGAACCGGCTGATCGGAGACCTCTCGCTGCCGGAGTCGGAGCGTTTCACGTGGGCCTCAATGAATCTTTTCACGAAAACCTCGCCGCTGCTCGATTCCGGGCTGCTCGGTCCCGTCACCCTGCAGGCGGCGGATCGCGGAAACGCTTCCTCAGGCCAGAAGTTTTGAGATCACGTTTCCGTGGACATCGGTCAGGCGGTAGTCGCGCCCCTGGAAGCGGAAGGTCAGCTTTGTGTGATCAATGCCGAGGAGATGAAGGATCGTGGCGTGGATGTCGTGCACGTGTGCTTTGTCCTCGATCGCATTGAATCCAAGCTCGTCGGTTTCCCCGATCACTTCGCCAGCCTTCGCGCCTCCGCCGGCGAACCACATCGTGAAGGCGTCGATGTGGTGGTTGCGTCCGGTGGTGTCGCGTGTCTCGCCCATGGGCGTGCGGCCGAATTCGCCTCCCCAGATCACGAGGGTATCGTCGAGCAGACCGTGCGCCTTGAGGTCCTTGACAAGCGCGGCCTGTCCCTGGTCCACCTCGCGGCAGATCTTTTCAAAGTCGCCCTGCAGATTTTCGCCGGGGCCGCCATGGCTGTCCCAGTTTGTGTGGTACAACTGGACAAAACGCGTGCCTCGTTCGACGAGTCGGCGGGCGAGCAGGCAATTGCGCGCGAAGGACGGCGTGGTGCGGTCGGCTCCGTAGAGGCGGAGGGTGGCGTCGGACTCCTTGGATAGATCGATGAGTTCGGGCGCGCTCGATTGCATCGCGAATGCCATCTCATAGGCCGCGATGCGTGTGTGGATTTCCGGATCCCCCGTGGCAACGGCGCGGCGCAGATTGAGATCGCGGATGGCATCGATGGTCTGGCGCTGCTTTTCGGACGTTACGCCGGCCGGGTTGGTGAGATCGAGGATAGGCTCCGCTCCCGAGCGCAGCGGCACGCCTTGGAAATTTGTCGGGAGAAAGCCGGAGCCCCAGTTGACGGGGCCGCCGCGCGGTCCCCGGGGACCCGATTGCAGGACTACAAAACCCGGCAGATCCCGGGCCTCGCTCCCGAGTCCGTAGTTCACCCAGGCGCCCATGCTCGGTCGGCCGAACTGTCCCGAGCCCGTGTTCATGAACAGCTTTGCCGGGGCATGGTTGAACAGCGTGGCCTGGCAGGATTTGAGCAGCGTGATGTCGTCAACGATGCCGGCAGTGTGGGGAAAGAGATCGGACACCCATGCGCCGCTGTTGCCGTGTCGATTGAAGGTCCGGCGCGTTCCCAGCAGATTGGTCGAATGGCTGCTGTCCATGAAGGCGAAACGTTTGCCTTCAAGGAAGGAGGCGGGAATCGGCTGGTTGTTGAGCTCGACCAGCCTCGGCTTGTAGTCGAAGAGTTCGAGCTGGCTGGGGCCGCCCGCCATGAAAAGGTAGATGACGTTTTTTGCACGCGGCTTGAAGTGGGGTGGCCGGGTTGTTGATCCCGACTGGCTGGCAGGCGTGGCGGCGGACAGGGAGGAGCGACCGAGGAGCGATGCCAGCGCGATGCCGCCCAGGCCGACCGAGCAGCGACTGAAGAAGTGGCGGCGTGTCAGTTGACACAGGTGTTCCCGGGGCGAGTCGGTGATCATGTGTTTGAAAGTTGGATACGGAGTCGGCGTCACTCCCGGGTGATGGTTTCGTCGAGGTTCAGCAGGACACGGGATACGACTTCCCATGCTTCAAGGCGACGTTCTTCGTCTGAACCGGAGGCTGTTTTCAATTGTTGCTCGTAGAGCTGTACGAGCCGCTTGCGTTCGACGCGGTCGGGCCTGCGCGCGAGGCAAAGGCGGAAGGCCGTGTCGATGCGGGAGGTGACGCTGCCGCGATTCATCGAGAAGATGCGCCGGGCGAGCGCCTGGGAAAATTCGTGATACTGCGGATCGTTGAGCAGGGTGAGTGCCTGCAGCGGCGTGTTGGAACGCAGTCGGCGCGTGCAGGCCGTTGCCCCATCAGGCGCGTCAAAAACGGCGAAGGCCGGATGGAGGGTTCCGCGCCAGCGCTGCGTGTAGAGTCCGCGCCGATGGCGGTCCTCGCCGGTGCTTTCGACCCAGGCGCGTTTCACCTGGCCGAGCGACATGACGCCGTCGGGCTGGGGTGGATACACGGGAGGGCCGCCCATCTTTGTTGAAAGCAGACCGGAGACCGAGAGGCAGACGTCTCGGATGATCTCGGCGTCGAGCCGGAGCCGGTTCTGGCGCGCGCAGAGCTTGTTGAGAGGGTCGCTAGTCTGAAGGTCGTTTCGTACTTTCGAGGACTGCCGGTAGCTCGCGGAAGTGACGATCAGGCGGTGCACAGCCTTCATGCTCCAGCCTTGTGCGATGAATTCGGTGGCGAGCCAGTCGAGCAGTTCGGGATGCGACGGCGGATCGCCCTGGGTGCCGAAATCATTCTCCGTTTCAACGAGCCCGCGGCCCCAGTATTGCTGCCAGATGCGATTGACCGCCACGCGCGCGGTCAGAGGATTCCCCGGGTCGACCGTCCAGCGGGCGAGGTCGAGGCGATTGGGATGCGGCTTGTCCAGGGGAGGAAGTTCCACGGGCGTGCCGGCGGCGACCTTCTCGCCGTGTCGGGTGAAGTCGCCATTGATGAAGAGAAACGTGTCCCGTGGTTCGGGCAGTTCTGACATCACGAGGGTGGTGACGAACCGCGGCGCGCGATCGAGCGAGAGAAAAGTTTGGTTGAGGGCGAGGAACGTGGTATCGGCTCCGTTCAGCGTGAAGAAGACGTCGCGACGCTGTTCGAGCGACTGCGCGCCAACGGGAATTTTAAGCGCGTCCTGCGTCTTCTGCTTCAGCGCATGAATGCCTTCAGGTGTGAGCTGCGCGATCTGATTCGCGATCTGACCGGCCTTTTCGTCCAGATAGGCCGTGAGGGCGATGCGTGCCTCGGTGAGTTTGCTCTCATGGTCCGGCGGCAGTGCAGATTCGTTGGGAAACTCCAGTTGCCCTGTTGCCTTTGACTGCCCGTGCCCGTCGTCCGGGCTGTTGTTGAAGAAGGCGAAGAGCTGATAGTATTCCTTCTGCGTGAGCGGATCGAATTTGTGGTCGTGGCACTGGGCGCAGCTCACGGTGAGCCCGAGAAACGCCGTGCCGTAGGTGTTCACCCGGTCGATCACCGATTCGGTCCGGAATTGTTCGGGATCGATGCCGCCCTCCTGGTTGATCTGGGTGTTGCGATTGAAGCCGGTTGCAACGCGCTGCTCGATTGTCGCGTCGGGGAGAAGATCTCCCGCGAGTTGTTCAATCACAAACTCGTCGAATGGCATGTCGCGATTGAATGCGTTGACCACCCAGTCGCGGTATTTCCAGATCTGCCGCGGCGAATCGACGCTGTAGCCGTCGGAATCGCTGTAGCGGGCCACGTCGAGCCACGTGCGCCCCCAGCGTTCGCCGTAGCGGGGCGACGCCAGCAGGCGTTCGACGACGCGTTCGTAGGCGTCCTTGGAGGAATCCCGGAGAAACGCATCGACCTCGTCCGGCGTCGGAGGGATGCCGGTCAGATCCAGGCTGACGCGTCGCAGCAAGGTGACGCGGTCTGCCTCGGGCGAGGGTTTGATTCCCTCTTTTTCGAGGCGGGCGAGGATGAAGCGATCAATGGGGTTTCTGACCCAACTCCTTTTCTTGACTTGCGGTTGCTTGGGAGGTGAGGGCGGAACAAATGCCCAATGGATGAAGCGCCCTGGCTCCTCGACCTCGGGAGCCTTTGCGCCCTGCGCCACCCAGTCGCGCAGCGTCTCGATCTGTTCGGCGGAGAGCGCCGGCTTCTTGTACGGCATCCTGGGAATGTCCTCATGCGTCCCCGTTACGACCTCGATCAGCAGGCTTTCGCGTCCGTGACGCCGCTTCGTGACCGAACCGCTTTCGCCGCCCAGCTTCATGGCCTCGGCGGTGTCGATGCGCAGACCGGCTTCCTCCTTGGTCTCGCCGTGACACCGGACGCAGTGCTGCGTCAGGATCGGCTTGACGTCGCGCAGATAGTCAATCGCTGCGCCTGTGCCGAAAACCGGGACCGGCAGCAACAAGGGGAGGAAACGAAGGAAACGGAACCGTGCTGCCACCGGTCCACGAATGTCAGAAATACCCGTGGTGGAAAGCGGATTTCTGCAGCGGATGAAACTGCCTGCACTGAAAATTCAGACGACATTTCTTCCTCGATGAACAGCGGTTGGATCCGCAGTTGTGGGTCGGCATTTTCCCGAGGCGATGCCACCGTCTGTCAGTTTCACGGAGAAGAACAGGACGGGGAGGCGGCGCGTGTTTTTGCTCCGCCTCCCCGTCCGATCAGTGCGTGTCGTGCGTGTCCCGCGACAGTGGAGCGGAGCACGCGAACGAAAGCTACTTCAATGCGGAGAGCGCAGCGCCGAAGTTCATGTGGACGGGTTTGCCGTCGATCACGAGAGCGGGCACGGATTTGACCCCGGCGGCGGCGGCTTCTGCGATGCGGTTCTTGGCGTTGCCAAGATGAACGACCTCGACATGGACCTTGGTCGGGTCGAGGTAGCGCGTGACGACCTGTTCGGCTTCCAGGCAAACGGGACATCCGGCGTGATAGAATTTGGCAGTGGCTTTCATGGTCAGTATTGGTTGAGCAGGGTTGATGGAATGAATCGCTTCAGAAGCGGAGTGCTTCGAAGTCCGAGGCGTATATCATAATCACGGCAGGCCGGGGTGACCATAGGGCACAAATCGAGGAGGGGGCACCAAAAGGTGCCCGCTCGACGTCCGGTGGAAACGCGACCAATCTGGAGCTGCGATGCCCTCCCAGAATCTATCGATCGACGAACGCTCCGCGTACCGGCGGCTCGAGGATGTCGTTGGCTGCAAGTGGTCCGCCGCCGTGGTGGGCGCCTTGAAGCGTGGCGTGACGCGCCCGGGCAGGCTCGAGCGTTACATTCCCGGCATCTCGACCAAAGTGCTGACCGAGCGTTTGAGAAAGTTGCGCGACTACGGATTGATCACGCGCGAGGAACTTGCGGGCAAGGTTCAGCATGTGGAGTACTGCCTGACTCCGACGGGAGTGAAGCTGGCTGGCATTATTGAGCAACTCCATGCCTTGCAGGCGGAACACGTGCCGCCGAAGGCCGAAGAAGCGGCGGCTGAGCCGATGCGCAAGACGGTGCGACGGGCGCGAAAAGGGTAGGAGCGCACGCGCTGGGTCCGCAGCTGGATCGCGGGCCAGGTGGCAGGGCCTTGGACTCCTTTTCTGGATCGAGTTGCCGCAGGCGTGAAATTGCGGTGAGGTTGAAGGTTTACGATGTCGCGTCGCCCTCCATCCGAACGCCTGGTCCTGCTGATTTTGGCGGGAATTCAATTCACGCACATCATGGACTTCATGGTCATGATGCCCCTCGCGCCGCAATTGATGCGTGAACTGAACCTCGGGGCGGGGCAGTTCACGGCCTTTGTCGCGGCCTATTCCATTTCAGCTGGCGTGGTGGGGCTGCTTGGAGCGCCTTTCATCGATCGATTCGACCGGCGCACGCTCCTCCTTTGCGTCTATGCGGGCTTCACGGTTGCAACGCTTCTTTGCGGCCTCGCGCGGGATGCGCATACGCTGCTGATCGCACGTGCGATCGGCGGGGCGTTTGGAGGAATTTCAGGATCCTTGTGCATGGCGATCGTGAGTGACATCGTACCGCCGGAGAGGAGGGCGGCGGGCATTGGCATTGTGATGACCGCGTTCGCCGTCGCGGCGGCGATCGGTGTTCCGGTTGGCCTGCAACTGGCACAGTCGTTCGGATGGCGGACGCCGTTTGCACTCCTCGCGTTGGTTGCCGCCTCGATGTGGTGGGTCGTGTTTCGCAAAATTCCCCCGGTGCGCGGGCACCTGCGTGAAGGAGCTGCCGACGGACGCGCCTTTCGCGAACTGCTGCGCGACGCGAATGCCGGGAGGGCGATTCTGTTCATGGCGGTGACCGTCCTGAGCCATTTCAGCATGATTCCGTTGCTGTCACCCCACCTCGTGGGGGACATGGCCCTGCCGGAGAGCTACCTGTCCGTGGTCTATTTCATCGGAGGAGTTTCGAGTGTGCTGACTGCGCCGCGGGTGGGTCGCCTGGCGGATCGGTTCGGCCGACAGCGGATATTCAATGTCATGGTCGTGACCGCGCTGCTCGTGACGCTTGCGATCGCGAATTCCGGACCGACGCCGGTCTGGGTTACGCTGGTGTTGAACGGCCTCTTCTTCATCTTCGCGAGCGGCCGGTTCGTGCCCGGGCAGGCGATCGTGACACTTGCGGTACCCTCGTCGCGACGCGGCGCCTTCCTGAGCCTGACCAGTTGCACGCGGGATCTGATTTCAGGCGTGAGCTCGACCGTCGGAGGCTGGATTGTCACGAAACAACCCGACGGCAGCCTCCTTCATTTCGACTGGCTTGGCTGGATCGCGGTCAGCGCCGGTGTGGCGAGCATCGTCCTCGCCAGAACCGTGAAGGTCAACGACACCGGCGGATCCTCGTCGAGCTCATGACTGGACCTTCAGCCCGAGGTACCAGTAGTGAAAGGCCTCGGGGTTGACGGCTTTCAAACTATCGAGCCAGGAGTGCTCATGCCCCTTGAGGTTGGCGGTCTTCAACGCTTCGCGTTGGGCGGGGCTGCCGGTGTAGCGGGCTGTGGCGAAATCGAGGGCCCGTCCAGCGCGCAGGTGTGCGGCGAGCACGGCGGCGCGGGCAGCCAGCACGCGACGTGCATTGTCGTCGGGGCGGCGCTGAGTGAGATGGCCCTCCAGTCGTTGAAACCCGTTGAGCAGTAGGTCGGTGTCGGCAAAGTGGGTCGCACGGGCGCGTCGCGCCCGTGCGCCGGTGACCCCGAGGCAGGCGTCGAGTGTGTCGGCCAGCGATGCGTCTCGGGTATGAAGATTTTCCCGGTAGCCGGATTCCTGGGCCTGCACGCCATCATAGGTGCGGGCGATTGCCGCAAAGTCGGCGGCCTGCTCGAACAGCACTCCAACATCAAAGAGCTGCTTGGCGACCTGCATAACCTCGCCGACCTCACCGCCCATCTTGCGCAATCTCACCCCCGTTGTGTTTGGGGCGAAGGCGGCGAGTTTGTCGCCGAGCAAGCTTTCGATAGTGGGCAGCGTGACCATGATCTTCCGGTCGGGGATGAGGAACCCGGTTTGGATAGGACGCTGCACCGTGTCGTGCGGGCAGTGCGCCTCCTGCACCACATCGAGTAGGATGTAGGCTTGGCCATTTCGGCCTCTTTCGCTGGGGAAGAAGAACTTAAAATGTCGACGGCGCGGCAGCGGTTCGCGACCCGTGGCCGTGCCGCGAGTATTCTCAGCGCAGCCGGTGAAGGGCGCGGTCTGGCCGATTCTGCCCACTACGCGGTCCAGCTCCTCGTTGGCCGCCGGAGAAACAATATCGATGTCGATCGATAGGCGGCGGACTGTCGGAAGGAGGAGCAGCATGCTTGTTCCTCCCTTGAAAAGGAAGGGCAAGCCGCTCTCCACTAGGTGCCCAAGCAACGTCAGTGCATGCGCGCATTTTTCGAGTAGACCGGGGTCACAGTTACCCAGTTTCCGACGCTCCTGATCTGCCCACGCCTGGGTGTAAACGTGTGGAGGAAACATGAATTTATCTATGATTAACCAATGCCATATTTTCTAAAATTGAGACATTAGTTAATTGGCCAGATATCCGACCAAATGAGGTATTTCGATTCCGCAAAACGCTTTACATCAGACATTTTAACAAATCCGCTATCCGTCGCAGCGAGCATGGCGGCCTTAGCCTCACCGGAATCCATGAGACCTGAAGCCTCCGTTTCGACTAGCAAATCGACTAGCACTTGCTCGGGGGCGGCATGGTGGTCTTGAGGCGCGGGCTGCTTGGAATGGGCCGGGCGGAGCACCACCATTTTCTCGCCGGGCACGACCTCGCGGGCGACGGTGTGTTTGCCCGGATTGACTGCCACTTCCCAGCCTTGTGCGCGCAAAGTCTCGCCGACCGAGTCAAGAGTGTCGCGAGGCACGTAAAGGAATGCAACGGGCTGGGCCAGCAGGTGGTGCATCCACGGGTTGAGCTGAACGGTGCTCCACGCACAAAAGTCGAGCAGGGGCAGCGCCTTCTTGGTGGCGCGAATGAGTTTTTGGACCGGTTGCGGGTTAAGCCGGAGTGGCTCGGCGGTGCGTGCATACCAACCGCGACCGGCGTCATGGATGAATCCCTGTCGGGTCGCTTCGCTGAGATAAACCTTGAGTGTGTCGTCGGCGAGAGACAACTCGGCGTCGTTGACGGCGGCTTGGACCTCGGTGAGCGAGAAGTGGGCTCGACGGGCCTTGAGTCTGCCGAGCAGGTTGAAGAATACGGTTTGCTTGCCGTCGGCGGGGGCGGACTGGGCGGCCCAGCGCTGGTCCTCGGCGTCGAGGCCGTAGAGGGCGGCGACGCGGGCGTCGATCTCGGCTTCGACCTTGGCGATCTGTTCGGTGAGGGCGGCAGTCTCGTCGCGGGCCGCCTCATAGAGCTTCATGTCCGGGGTGCGGCCGTGCAGCTTGCGGGCGCGCTTGGCGTAGTCGTCGGACGCGAGCGACCACGGTTGCTCCAGAGGATTGCGCGAGGTGCTGTCAGCTGGATCGAGGCCGAGTGCGCGAATGAATCGCTCACTACGGGCGCGGCGCAGACCGTGCAAGGACTGGGCCAGCTTTGCGAGCTTGCCCACACGATCGCGCTCGGCGTCGTCTGCTTCGGGGATGGGTATTGCTTCAATATACTGGGCCTTAAACCGCAAGAACCCACCGCGAATACTGGCTACGCAGGTCGTGAGATACCACCATGCCGAGGCGGAATTTAACACGGCCATGATGAAGTGGTCGGCGTTGGCTATGGCAAAGCAGGTAGTCTCCAGAAAATAGCCGCTGTCATCGAACGCAAAGCGGGCTTCACGCGTGATGTCAGGATAGACGACTTTGGGCCCCAGAAACCTAGTAACGTAGGCCTCTTGTGGCTGCTGGAGCTCAAACCACTGTTGGGCTGTCGCGCGGTAGTCTAGGCCCCGGGGCTTTTTGCCTTCTTCGTCTGGGAGCTTCCGAAACCGCGAAAGATGCCTGGCGATTGCGGGGAACCTCTCGATGTCGATGCCATGTGGTGTGTAAATGACATAGTCTCCAGTCGGAGTCAGACAGTAGCGACGAACGTTAGCTCCAAAGAGGAGAGGTTTAATGACCTCGTCGGAGCTCTGATCCTCCTCGATGAGATCATCTCTCTGCTTCTGCGTAAGCACAAAAGCCTCGTTAAGGCCGGTCTTCAGCCCATAAATGATCGAAAGGCCGGGAATGTTCTTCAAACGCGGGCCGGCGCGCTCCATTAGCTGCTGCTGTCCAGCTGCTGCACTGGCGGCGAGGCGCGCCCCTCCGGATTGGAACTGAGAGGCCGGAACGGGAATGCCAATACTGAGGCAGTGGGCACGAACGCCTTCAGCATAGCACGCATCAAGATCATTTACGCGCGCCCACAAAGTGGAGGACTCGTTGCGTGCCATCTTCTGCCATACGAAGATGCAGGGATACGCAGTGGCTGACTCAAAAACTGGCAAGTCACCGAAGTCCATCACCAGCCGAAATGCCTGAGCGTCCAGCAAGTGCCGACGCAGTGCCTCGCCGTATCCTGCGCGGAGCCATTTGTTGGACGAGATGAACGCCGCGACGCCTCCCTTGCGGAGCAACTCGTGGGCTCGGGCATAGAAATAGATGTAGAGATCGGCGCGCTCCGCATGGACGAGCGGGAAGCGCTTTCGGAGAATGGGCTTTTGCGGCTTGATCAGTTCCATCCGCACGTAGGGCGGATTGGCGACAATGATGTCGAAACCGCCGGACTGAATCGCCCGGGAGGCATCCTCCTGCGTTAAAAGCTCTCCGAGAAGAGCCCGCTCTTCCGCATCGGGGAGGAAGACCTCCGCGAATTCGACGGCCCAATTGAAGCCGTGGTCGGACAGGTCCGCCTGCTGCCAGAGAGCGAGATCAGCCCGGATGCGCTCCAGTTCGGTTTTCAGCCTGGCCTTTTCCTCTCCGTGGGCGCGGAGAAAGGCGGCCTTCTTGTCGCGGAATTCCTCCACCGCGGGCCTCTGAAAAATGTCCTGCGGTGCGGGAGCGGCGAGCGCATCGCCGACCTCGATCTTGAAGTCCAGGTTCGGCAGGGGTGGCGGTAGCGGCCCCTCGAACTCCACGGCCAGTGCGAGCCAGAGGCGAAGGCGGGCGATATTCACCGCGAAGGCATCCTTGTCGACGCCGTAGAGATTGCGCTCGATGATCTGGAGTCGGCGCTGGTAGGCGGTTTCGGGGTCGGCTTTCTGTCGCGACGCAAAGATGCGCGTGCGAAGGTCGAGCAACTCGTGCAACATGCCCAACAGGTAGGCGCCGGAGCCGCAGGCGGGATCGCACACCCTGACCGTGATGAGGGCGTGATGTACGGCTTCAGGGTCCCGGAGGGCTGAGGCGTTGTCCTCGTGAACGAATTTTTCGATCGCGGCGCGTGATTCGGACCTGCAGCGGTCGACGAGGTGCTCGACCAACGCGGCGCGGCCCATGAAGGCGACGATGGGCTTTGGCGTGTAGTAACTTCCCTGTTCGTGGCGGCCGGTCACGAGTTCCTCGAACACCTTCCCCAGCATCTCCGGATCGACCGCAACCTGGATCTCCAGCGGCGTGCTCTCCGCCACCGTGAAATTGTACCGTGAGAAAAGGCCTGTTTCGGAGTCGAGGATGAGGGCGATGGCCTCGTCGGGCACGCGGAGCGCGGGCAGGCGGTCGGTGCCATCGTCGGCGTATTCAAACAGACCGCCGTTGAGATAGGGCACGGAGCCGAATCGTGGATCGCTGACACTGGCAGGACGATCAGGCTGGTTCAGGCCTTCGAAGAAGAGAGGGACGAGCCTATCGGCATAAAAGTTGGCCTTACCTGGTGAGGTGCGGCGCTTGGCATTGTGGTCATTCCAAAGCGCGGCCAGGTAGGCCGCGTGCTGACCAAAACGCAGCCACCCCTTGCGCTCAACAAACGCCAGAAACATGAGCCGGTTGAAAAGGCGCTGGGTAAAAAGACGGAGCGGTTCCTTCTCGGGGAGGGTCGGGCGGACGAGACTCTCGACCGCCTCGAATACGCGGCCATAGTCGCGGTAGAATTCCTTGAAGAGCGGCTCGACCTTGAAGGCATCGATCAGGTCGGCGAGTTGGGCGCGTGTTCCAAGGGATCGGAGCAGTTCGAGCCGCTCCAATGCCGTCCGGCACGGCAGGCCCGGGCCGAACAGGTAGGTGTAGCGGCGGGGCGCGGTCTCGTTCTGCTCCAACTGGCCATCGGCGGTGAAGCTGTTGGTGCGGGCGGCGAAGGAGAAACGGTAGTCGGGGGCATCGCCCACGAAAAAAGCGAGCACGGCATCCGCGCCCTCCTGTCCGATGATGCGGGCGACGAGGTTGCGCAGTCCCACGCGGTTGCGCTGCAAATCGACCTGTCCGGTGACGCGCACCTCCAGCACTGCGACGGTGCGGTCCCCGGCGAGCGGGATGCGCGCAATCTGTGATGCCGAGGCGATGGAGGCATCCTCGATCTTCAGTTCTTGTGCCGTACCGAAAACCTGCGTCGTGGGAAGCAGGGTATGCAGCAGGGTAAGCCAGCGCTCCCGTTTATAACTCGATTGAAGGAAGGATTTGAGTTCGTCGCGGGTCATTTGCGGAATGAATGATCGAAGGACTCGGTGAGGATGATCTCGGGGTTGGTTTCGGCGCGGCGAATGCTCTCGGAGGTCGCGACACCCTGGTTTTCCATGTCCTCCAGTTTGTACTCCCGCAGGATGTCGAAGAGCTTGTCGGCCAGGACCGCGGGAGTGACTTTCACCTTCTTCGTGTCGCGCTGGAGCTGGTTGATCTCGCGCTGAAGTCTCGCGAAACGAGCCCGGGCGAGGGCGAGCTTGGCGAGCCGGATCAAGCGACGCTCCTCGTCGCTGACGAAGTCGAAGGCAAGAAATCCGTCCACGAAGTCGCGGGCGCGTTTTTCGTTGGGTCCCTGCTTCACCTCGACCGCGAGGGGTGCGAGGGCATCCGCGATGACAGCCTCGCGGAAGGCGGCTGTGGCGGCATTCACCTGGGCGTGATGATCGCTGTGCAGGGCAATGGCCGGTTCATCGATGCGGTGGACACGAAACTCGCGGGCGGCCTCGGTGAAACTGATTTCCTCTGGTTCGGCGCCGGGTTGCATGCGATAGAAGGCATCGCGGTGGGGATTGCGGATGAATGCCACCGAACTCAGCGCACGATCCGCGTCGGCGCGGCCAACGCGACAACGTGTGGGAAGTTTGACAATGCGCCGGAATTGCTCGGGGTTCTGCGCGCGAAAGCGACGCAATTCCATGAGCAGGGTGAGTCGTTCGTCGCGTTCGCTGTCCTCGGGGATCTTCTCGAAGAGGCCAAAGGTTTCCACCTCCTCATCGGTGGAGTAGATCTGGCTGTCCTCGCCCAGTGCTGAATGGAAGGCCTGGAGCTTCATGACCGCCTTCTTGCGCAGCTCGATGTCGTCATCGACCCGGGAGGTGGGGTAGAAGTTGTAGATGTAGACGCGTGGGGCGACTGAACCGATGCGGTTGACACGTCCGATGCGCTGCATGAGTCGGGTGGAGTTCCACGGGGTGTCGTAGTTGACGACGATGTTCGCCCTGTGGAGATTCACGCCCTCGGCGAGGACCTCGGTGGCGATGATGAGGTCAAAGTCGTCCCGGCGCTTGCCCGCGAAGTTGGCGTCGAAGTTGGCGCGAATGTCGTCGCGCCGGGCATTGCGGTTGCTGGCGTCGATGGCGAGGACGCGGTTGAAACCGGCGATGGACAGGCGCTTCGTCAGGTAGTCGGTCGTCTCGCGTGATTCAGAAAAGACGACGAGCTTTCCCTCGCGATTGATGTCGCGGTGAAGCAGCTCGTCGCGCAGTCGCTTCAGGAAGAGGTCGAACTTGGGATCGATGTTGGCATCGGTGACACGTTGCCAATCGGCGAGGAGAGGCTCGACCCGGTCGAGATCGCGTCGCAGTCCGCTGAGAAGGTCCTCGGAAAAGTCCTCGGGCTTGCAAACCTCGATGGTGGGGTCTGCGTCCTGCTTGTCCGCGATGAGCTTGAGCAATTCCTCCTCCCGATCCTCCAGGATGTACTGGTTCACCGGAAGATTGGGCGCGATATAGACGGTACCTCGCTCGAACATGCCGATCATGACCCGGGTGGCATCGCGGAAACGGCGGAGCGAAGCGGTGAAGGCGTAGAAGGAACTGTCGAGCCGTTTGACGAGCAGCGTGCGCATGATGGTGGCGAGCTGCTGGGAGACCCGGTCGGCATTCTGGTATTTTTTTTTCAGATCGGCCCGGAGGAAGGAGAGCGCCTTGTACCGGTTGTAGGTCAGGCTTGTGGGTGTGCCGGTTGACAGCATCAGGACGGTGCGGTCGTAGAGTTTCTCCAGGTCGGTGGTGAGCGGATAGAGGATGTGCCGCGGCCGCTCGATTTCTGGAAAGGTGATGCCCTGTTCCGACAGGTCACGCCTGTAGTCCTCGTTGTCGTTGAGATCGGTGCGGGTGCGGCGGACGATGATTTCGCTGATGACCCTTGTGCGGATGCGTTCGTAGATGGCTACCACCGCTCGGCGGGCAGCCTCGATGTTGGGCTCTTTCCGGGCGTCGCGGAATTCACGTTCCCGCTGCGCGAAGAAATGCTGAAGATTGCCGACGCTCAGCGTGGAGCGTTTCAGGTCCTGGAAGAGGGCGAGCAGGTTCCGGATGTCCTGCGGGACGTTGTTGAGTGGAGTGGCGGAGACCAGGATGACTTTCTTTTCGGCGACGGAGCCGTCGGGCAGTTTGTGCAACGTGCCGGACTTGCAAAGACGCTGGAGCTCGTCGAAGGCATCGGCCGTGTCGTTGCGGAACTTGTGGGCCTCGTCGACGATCACGAGGTCGTATTTCTGCGGGTTGCGGACCTTGTGAAGCGAGCCGTTGGTCACGATGTCGCAGTTGTCCAGCCGGAAGCGGTCCTTTGTCTCGCGCCAGTTCTCCTCCAGTGCCGGCGGGGTGACGATGAGCGTGTGAGAGCGATGATCGGGAAAGCCGTTGTGAAAAAAGAACTTTCTGGCTATGAGGCAGGCGATGACCGTCTTGCCGAGGCCGACGACATCGGCGAGGAAGAAGCCGTTGTGTTTTTCCAACAGCCGGAAGCCGTTGTTGACTGCATCGATCTGGTAGCTGAGGCGCTTGAAGCCATCGGGAAGATCGGAGACGGCGTTGGGGTCGTAGTCGACCGACGGGCCGAAATATTCGGCGAGGAGTTTGAAGTAGAGTTCGTAGGGCGTGATGGTGGTCGCGAGGTAGGTCGAGTCGCGGACGGCAAGGACGGTCTTGGGCAGAACATCAACCGATTCGGCCCAGAGCTTTTCGAATTCGTCGGACGCGAACTTCACGTCGTCGTAGTCGTGGAGGAGCACGTTGAACTCGTAGTTTCGCGACTGCTCTTCGACGCCGAGACCGGCGGCGGTCAGGTTGGAAGAGCCGGTGATGACGGCCCCGGCCTTGTGTTCGCACCAACCGGTCGGCAGAAAGATGTAGATTTTCGCGTGGAGACGTTTGGTCGGGTGAGCCTTGATGGCCAGCTTGCCGGAGACCACGTCCTCGACGAAGCTAAGGATGCCCGCTTCGATGTCGGGGCGGTATTCGGCCTTCTGGATGTCCGCCTTTAGGCGGGTCTGGAAGTCATCGAGCGCCTTTGCGGGATCGGCGAGGAAAAGCAGCCCCCGCTTGTGGTAGTCGGCGACGATTTCATCCACGTCGATACCGACAAGGATGCGGACCTGGGGAACCTTGGACAGGTGCGGACGAAGCGCGAAATAGCCGGAGGCGCGCAGGTAACCGACCAAGGCATCGAATCGCTGGATGTCGGGATAGTGGAGAAAAACGCCCTCAAGTTTGGCAAAGAGGGTGTTGGTGCCTGCGTTGGTGAAGAAGCGGGTGGACATACCTAGCGGAGAGCCATCGGCGCGTTCCCGACCACTTGGAACAACACGGTTGCCGTGCCTCGCGCGGACTGGCGATGCGACGCTCGACGGACCTTGTTCGCGAATGAAGACTCACCTTCTGTAAAAGCGAAACGCTTGGCCTTGTAAATAGCGACTGCGCGTTGACCTTGAGATTTGGCCGACTCGCGAGATCACAGGCTTGGACCGCGAAGATCAGGTGCACAGATGCAGCCGGATCCAGACCAAGCATTGTAGAGGTGGTGCCCCTGATTTGGGCACCTTCTGCATTCGGCACGAGCCCCTGGAAGTGAATCACAGCCGTGGTTTCGCTCAGGGCGTTGTCACGGTCATGGGCTTGATGCGGCTGCCGTCGGTGAGGCGGTCGCCGGGGTAGACCACGACCTTGTCCCCGGCTTCGAGGCCATCGAGGATTTCGGCTTCGAGGCCGTTGTTGTGTCCGATGTGAACGGTCGTGAGACGGGCATGGGAGCCATCGGCCTTATAGACGAGCCATTGATTTCCCCTCTGGAAAAAGGCGCCGGATGGAGCTTTGAGGGCGTTGTCCGATGACCAGACAACGATGCTGCCTTCGACGCGATAGGAGTCGCCCAGGGACGGCCGCTCGTTCGGTGGATTGAGCAGGTCTGCCACCACGTAGACACGCTGTTCCTCGACGCCGAGCGCTGAGATCTTCGTGAACGCGGCAGGCTCGATCACGCGGACGCGGGCACGCAGCGGTTCGGCACCTCCCCATTTGTGAAGGAGAACGGAGGCGCCCGGTTGGATCGCGACGGCATCGCGCGACAGCACTTCGATGCGGGCTTCAATGTCCGTCGGATCGCCGACTTCGAGCAGGGCAAAACCGGCGGGCACGACACGTTCGCTCTCCTGAAAAACCTTCAGGATTTTTCCGGTGATCGGGGACGTAATGACCAGCGGCTCGCCTGCCGCCCCATTGGCTTCGGTCCCGCGTGCGAGCATGGCACGAGCCTGCTGCAACTCGTGCTCGGCGACCTGCAGGGCAAATCCGGCGGCACGGCTGTTCTGCTCGGCGACCGTCTGACGGAGCTCGGCGGCGTCGAATTCCTGGCGCGATGCGGAGCCTGATTTATAGAGCATCTGGATACGTTCAAACTCCGTGCGTGAGAGGACAGCGGCCGCGGCCGCGCTTTCGCGTCGCGCGGAAACCTCATCGAGCATTGCGGTGGCCGCCTTGACACCTGCCTCGGCCTGGGCCCGGGTCCGCGCATCGAGGAAATCGGAATCACGCGTCTCCAGTGTCGCGAGCACCGTCCTGCCCGCCTCCACCGCTGTCCCGGGTTTCAGGTCGATGCGCTGCAGGAGTCCGGCGACGGGGCTCGAAACCGTGTAGCGAAACTTGAGTCGTGTCATGCCCTCTTCGTTGACGGTCACCTGCATCGGGCCGCGGGAAACGGAGGCGAGTTCCACGGGCAGAGGCGCGGGCCATAGGCCGATCACGATCAATGCGACGACGATGCCGCCGGCGAGCCAGGGCAGCCACCGTGTCCAGCGGCGTCCATTGCGGACGGGTTTTGCTCCCGGAAGTTTCTGGGAATTCGAGTTCATGAGTGACTAGTCGCGGGCTTTGAGGACACCGACAAGATCGAGGCGGGAAAGACGGCGGCAGGCAAGCGAGGCGGAAATCAGGGAGGCCAGGCTGACGACCAGCACGGCGAATGCGTAGTTCGATGGCGTGAGGATGAGCGGAAGCCGGACGAATTCGGTATTCACTGATTTCAGGATCGCGCCCGCGAGTCCCGAGCCGATCAGCATGCCGAAAGGCAGGGCGACGAGTGTCAGGATGACGAGTTCGCCGACAAGCACGACACCGACCTCGCCCTGTGTGAAACCGAGAACCCGCAGCGTGGCGAGTTCGCGCTGGCGTTCCGAGAGGGCGATGCGCGCGCTGTTGTAGATGATGCCGAACGCCACAATCGTCGCGAAGGTGAGGTAGATCTTCTGGATGAGGCCGATGCTCTGCGCCGTGGTTTTTCGAAAGCCGTCGCGGATCGCCTGTTTGTTGACAATCGCGGCGGTGCGGGCCGTGCGTTTCACGGCATGAAGAAACTCCAGCCACCCGCCATTGCTTACGGAGAGGTAGGCGCCGGTGATGCGGTCGCCCTCTCCCAGAAGCCGGTTCAGCGCGTCGATTTCCATGTAGGCGGCCGTGCCGGCAAAATCCTCGGCGAGAGAAGCGACGGGGACGATGAATTCGGGGCGTTTCCCATCGAGCACGCGCACCGTGAGCGGATCGCCCGCCCTGACGTGCAGCACCTCGGCGAGCTTGGCGGAGAGCACGATTCCCTGCGGAGGCAGCGCGATCTGACGGTCATGGGCGTCGATGATGCGGTTGAGCACCGCCTGCGGGCGGACACCGACGATGCTGATGCGTCTCATGTGATTCCCCGCGCGAAGTTCCGCGGGGGCCACGCGGTTGGGTTCGGCGAGGGTGACGCCCGGGAGGTTGGCAAAGTCGGCAAGGGCCTGCGGCGGGCCGGGCTCGATCAGCGAGGCGATGACCGTCTGGCGCTGCATCATGTCCCACTGGTAATCGAGCACGTGATTGATGCCGTCGCGAAAGGCGCTTGGCACCACCAGTATTCCCGTGGCGAGCGCGAGTGCGGTGCAGGTGAGCAGTGCCCGGACGGGGCGCCGCTCGATATTGCGCAGGGCCATGCGCAGCGAGGGCGTGAAGCCGCGTGTGAGTTTCAAGCGTTCGAGCAGGGCCGGGCGAAATGAAGCGGGCGGCTCGGGGCGCATCGCCTCGGCGGGCGGCAGGCGCACGGCGGAGCGCACGGCTCCCCATACGCCGACCAGTGCGGCGAAAGCGCAGACGACGACCGCGACAAAAAGGACGTTGCCGGCCAGGTGAAATTCGAGCCGCGGAAAGCGGAAGAACAGGTGGTACATGTTCACCAGCTTGTGACCGAGCCCGATGCCACCGATGATGCCGAGCGCGGAGCCCGCGAGCACGATGACGAATGCGAATTTCAGATAGTGCCCGCCGATCTCCCGGTTCGAAAAACCGAATGCCTTGAGAATGGCGATCTGTTCGCGCTGCAGCGTGATCAGCCGGTTCATCACGGCATTCGTCATGAATGCTGCGACGCCGAGAAATACGATCGGGAAGCCGACCGACAAACCGTGAAGGACGCGGATCTCGTCGCGCAGGCGCATGTGCGAGGGATGCGATTCGCGATTGTACGCGCCGCGTCCTCCATAGGGGCGGAGCGCGCGGTCGATCGCTGCGATCACGGCGTCGCTGCTGGCTCCCGGCGCGAGTGAGAACGATGCCTGGTTGAATGCGCCCTCCATGTTTGCCGCGGTGGCGAGTTCCTTGTAGGGCAGCCAGAAGATGCCGTAGCTGCGGTGATCCGGCAGCGCCGCACCGGGCGGGGCCTCGAAGACGAATTCCGGGGAAAGCACGATCCCGACGATGCGCAGCACCTCTCTTTTTCCGTAGAGCACGGCGGCAATCTCGTCGCCGGGCTGCAGACCGTGTGCCTCGGCGAAGGCTTCGCCGACGAGCACCTCGCCCGGAGCGGAGCGTCCGGTGATCATGCGCCCCCTGCGGAGGAAAAGGCGGTTGAGTATCGCCTCACCGGTTTCAGGCAGAGAAAGAAAAAGACCGTTTGCCGGTTCCGGAACGCCCTTCAGGTCGAGCCTGCCGGAAAGGGCGATGGTTGTCTGCACCGCGGAGATGCCGGGAATGCCTGCGAGATCCTGGGTGACCGCATCCGGCGCGCGTTTCAGTCGCACGAACAGGTCCGCGAAGCGGTAGTCGCGATAATAGTCATCACGTGTGGACTCCAACGTACGGATCAGGCTGCGCGTCATGACCATCATCGTCAGACCGCAGGCCATAACCAGGGCGACGGCGATTGCCTGGGATTTCAGTCCACGCAGATCGCGGCGAAGCTTGAGATCGAGCAGGGACATGGCTGCCTACCACACGAGGGACTTCGCCGGGAGACGGCGGGGATTTCGTTTTTCGCCCGTGATCCGCCCGTCCGAGAGATTCAGGACACGGTCGGCCATGTCCGCCATCACGGCATTGTGGGTGATCACGAGTGTCAGCGTGCCGAGTTCCCGGTTGATGTGTTCAATCGCCTCGAGCACGGTGATTCCCGTGCGTACATCGAGCGCCCCGGTGGGTTCATCACAGAGCAGCACCGCTGGGCGCTTGGCGATGGCGCGCGCGATGGCGACCCGCTGCTGTTCGCCGCCCGACAATTGGGCGGGAAAGTGACTCATGCGCGCGCCCAGTCCGACGAGTTCGAGTGCGTCCTCCGGCGACATGGGGTCATCGGCGATCTCGGTGATGAGGGCGACATTCTCCCGTGCGGTCAGGCTCGGGATGAGATTGTAGAATTGAAAGACGAAGCCCGCGGCCTCGCGGCGATAACGGGTGAGACCCTTCTCATCGGCTTCGGCGAGATTCCAGCCCTGGTAAAGCAATGTGCCGCTGGTGGGTGTATCGAGCCCGCCGAGCAGGTTGAGAAGCGTGGACTTCCCGCTCCCCGAAGCCCCGAGTACGACGATGAACTCACCCGGCGCACAATCCAGGTCCACACCATCGAGCGCGCGGACGACAGCCTCGCCTGTCCCGTAAACCTTCGTGAGCCCGCGCGCATGAAAGACCGGATTGGAG
>CAUJJL010000022.1 GCA_963205455.1 Verrucomicrobiota bacterium | reverse complement strand
CGGCCGAATTTGCGGTCGAGCCCCGCGTCGCTGAGATAGGTGATATGCGCCATCATGCGGGCGATCGCCAGTCCCACGCGTGGGCCGCCGTTGGCGGGGTAGTCGCCCTTGTTCCAGGCGGGATCCTGCATGATTGCCTGGCGTCCGACCTCGTTGAAGGCGATGCCCTGCGCGCTCTCGCGGGCGGTGGTCGCCATGACGATCACGCGTTTCACCGAGCTGGGAAACTCCACGGCCCATTGCAGCGCGAGCATGCCGCCCATTGACCCGCCGATGATCGCGTGAATCGATGGCACGCCGATCCCCTCGAGCCAGCGTTTTTGCGTGCGCACCATGTCGCGGATCGTGACAAACGGGAACCGCGTGCCGTAAGGTGTGCCGGTCGTGGGGTCGATCGACAGGGGACCGGTTGAGCCCTGGCAGCCGCCGATGACATTTGCGCAAAGGACAAAGAACCGGTTGGTATCCACGGGTTTTCCGGGACCGATCAGATTGTTCCACCAGCCGGGCTTGCGATCGGTGGGCGAATGTACACCCGCGCAGTGATGATCGCCGCTGAGCGCATGGCAGATCAGGATCGCGTTGTCGCGCTCCGCATTGAGCGTACCGTAGGTTTCGTACCGCAGGGTGAAGCCAGGGAGGGACTGCCCGCTTTCGAAGGTGAACGGCTCCGTCGAGACGAAGTCGCGAGGTTCCACCACACCCACATTGCCGTGGGTTCTCAGAAGGGTGCTTGCCTGGCTGTCGTCGTCGGTCATGGCTGACGCGGCCGGTCAGCCGGTCTCCTCGTTGGAGAAAACCTGCTGCACATCGTCGTGTTCGTCGAGCGCATCATGGAGCTTCTCGACGGATGCGGCGATGGCGGAATCCACCGGTACGGTGCTGTTGGGAATGTAGGCCATTTCAGCGCTCACGGTCTTGACGCCCGCGCGGTCGAGCGCGTGAAGGACTTTGTCGAAAATGTGGATGTCGCACCGGACTTCGAATCCCTCCTCGGTCGTGATGACATCGTCTGCACCGGCATCGAGGGCCAGCTCCATCAATTTGTCCTCGGTTGCCTGATCGCGCGAAATCAGGAACTGCCCGGCGTGGAGGAATTGAAACGCAACTGCGCCGGTCGCGGCGAGATTTCCGCCGTGCCGTGCAAAGATCGAGCGTACATCCTGGGCGGAGCGTGTCTTGTTGTCGGTCGTGACCTTGACGATGAACGCAACGCCGCCTGGGCCGTAGCCTTCGTAGATGACATCCTCGTACGTTACGCCAGGCAGTTCGCCCGTGCCCTTCTTGATCGCGCGGTCGACATTGTCCGCTGGCATGTTTGCCTCACGAGCCTTGAGCACGAGTGTCCGCAGGCGTGCATTGCCGTCGATGTCGCCGCCGCCCGCCTTTGCCGCGAGCGTGATATCGCGCGAGAGGCGGGAAAACACCTTGCCCTTGCGGGCATCCGAAACGGCCTTCAGCCGCTTGACCTTCGACCACTTGTTATGACCTGCCATGGCTCGATGAAGTCAGGATGGACCGCGCGCAATCAGCGCTTTTTCGGCGTCACGTTCTTGGCTTTTTTCCAGGGATTTCCGCCGAGCGGGGCGGTCGTCGGCTGTGCAAGCTGCGTATCCTTGGAATATTTGTTGACGATGAGCTGCTGTCCGATGGTGAAGAGCCCGTTGACAGTGGAATAGAGCGCAAGGGCGCACGAGAAATTGTAACAGAACAGGGTGAAGATGATCGGCATGAACTGCATGATCTTCGCCTGCATGTTGTCGGTGGTCGGCGTCGGGGTGAGGCGCATCTGAACGACCATGGTCGCGCCCATGAGCAGCGGCATGATGTTCAGAGGGAGGCCAAAGATGCGGGCGACGGTGTCAGGCGCCGAGAGGTCGGATGCCCAGAGGAACGGCGCGAAGCGCAGTTCGGAGGCGCTCTGCAGCATGGCGAAAAATCCGACGAACAAGGGGATCGTGATGAGGATCGGCAGGCACCCACCCATGGGGTTGACCTTGTTTTCCTTGAAGACCTCCATTGTCGCCTGGTTCAGCTTTTGCGGGTTGTCCTTGTACTTCTCGCGGATCTCTTTGAGCTGCGGCTGGAGCTTCTGCATGCGTTTCGAGGCGCGCGACGCAGCGAGCGTGAAGGGCAGGGTGATGAGCTTGAGGAAGAGCGTCATCAGGATGATCGCCACACCCCAGTTCGGAGCTATCGAGTGTGCGCCGTGGAGCAAGGTGAGCAGGAACGGGCTGACGTATCCGCTCAGGAGGATTCGGCTGAAGAAATACAGGTCGAACTGCATCACCTTGTCCTGATTCTTGCCGAGGCTGACGAGTCGCTTGTATTCCTTGGGGCCGACATAGAAGTCTCCCGAAAGCGTTTCGCTCCCCTTTGCCGGAAGCGGCTTGAGATCGAAGCGGGCGGTGCCGGAGATGCCGATATTGGCGCGCGAGCTGTCGATCATCGGCGGCAGTTCCACGCGCCGGATGGTGGTGCCGATGCCCGGCTGCTCGGGCGAGTAGATGGCGGCGAAGAACTGGTTCTTGACCGTGGCCCATTGAACGGTGCCCTGTTCCTCGATGAAGGGTTTTGGGGCGCGGGAACCGACGCCGAAGCTTGAGAGAAAACCACCGCCTTCGAGCTGGGAGCGTTCCGTGTGATGAAACTTGTCGCCGTCGTAGAATCCGACGTTGAGGTACTGGCCGTAGTCGATCGCGCTCACGGGTGACGTTGTGCCGAGGCTGAGTCCGGCGCGCGGCAGGGTGAGGGACTGATCCGTCAGATTGCGGAAGGTGGTTTCGTGGCGGATTTCGTACGGGTCCTCGCCTTCCTTGAGTGGTGCGCCCGCGGCGTGGATGGAATAGCGGCGGGTGACTTCGAGTTGGTTTTCCAGGACCAGTTGGAAGACGACTTCGGTGGGCGATGACGAGACCAGGCTGTAACGCGCGCTGCGATCGAGTCCCGGAAAATCCGTGAAGGCCAGCATCGGGTCGGTGTGAAGCTGGTTGAAGATGTAAGGTGCGGGCTGCCCCTGGACTGCGGGATACTTTTTGAACGCGATGTCGAGGATCGCACCACCGGCGTCGGTAAATCGAGCTTCGATGAAGTCGTTGGAGAGCGAGACGACCTTCGCGTCGGCGCCCTCCTTGGTGAGGGCCGCGAACTCTGTGGTGACCGGAGCGGCGCTTGGACCCGCGGATAGGGTTGCCCCGGGTGTAGTCGCCGGTGCGGTGGCGTTCCCGGCGGTGGCGGGAGCTGAGGCGGGCGGTGGCTGGACCTGCGGGTGCTGCTTGGGCAGCACATACAGGAGGCCGAAACCGCAGATCAGGAAGAGGCTGCCGAGGATGAGATTCTTCTTATCCATTAATTATTGAAGATTGGGAGGGCGAAACGTCGATGGAAAGGGATGGCGATGAAACCGCCCGGCAGACGCGGGCCCGGCGCTTGGGAAGGGTCTCGGGCACGTGATCGATCCCGCCCGGATGGAACGGCTGGCAGCGCGCAATCCGTTTCAGCGCGAGCCATGCGCCTGCGAGAGGACCGTGACGCTGGATGGACTCCTGAGCGTAATGGGAGCATGTCGGATGGAAGCGACAGCCGCAGCCGGGTCCGAGGATTAGTGGCAGCACGGGTGAGAGAGTGACCTGGTAGAGGCGAATGCCGACGAGCAAAACGGCGGATGCGAGCCTTGCAGGCAGCCGCGAGCCCCGGAAGGGTTCGGAAGGGGACTTCGCGGGAGGGATCATGCGGCGGAAGGAGCGAGACGGGAACAGGCGTCGACGAATTTTCGTTCGATTTCCCGATATTCAAGCCCATTGAGAGACTTCCGGGCGATCAGAAGCAAGTCATAGCCGGGGGGAACTTGGTCCTGATTATTACGGAACACCTCGCGAAGCCGACGCTTGGCGCGGGCGCGTTGGACTGCGGAACCGACGGCGGCGGTCGAGGCCACGACGCAGACACGCCGCAGCGAAGGATCGGGCACAGGTTCATGCAACGACGCGGAATCTGGGGCGTCCAAGGAACGCCGCCTAAACCAAAGTGTAAAACCGCCGCACTCCATGCGGCGGCCTCGTTCCCGAACGGCCCGGATATCGCGCTGGCGCCGCAGGTGTTGCTCGGCGCGGAAACGCATGGCCGAACGCGTAATTAGACGACGGTCAACCGCTTACGACCCTTGCGACGACGGGAGCGGAGGACCTTGCGGCCGCCGGCAGTGGCCTTGCGGGCACGGAAGCCGATCTGGCGGGCGCGTTTCTTGCGGTGCGGACGGAAAGTCGGTTGCATGGCGAGTGAAGTTTTAAGAGGTGACTGAAGTGCCGAAGCGCCCTCGCGGTGTCAAGGCTACCGTTTTGACGACGCTTTTCTGCCTGGATACGGAAATACTGCGTATGGGGCTCGTGCGACCCTGCTCGCTTATTTCGAGCATGGCGAAAGGTGGTCTGCTTGTGTTTGGCGCACTTGTTCTCGGGAGAGATTGAGCATTGAGAAGGCGGTTCTATGTGTGGACTGGGAGAAATGGCTCCGGACGCGGGGGCGAGGGCTGCGTTGATGAATGAAGTGGTGTACAGTCGGTTTTTATCGGGTCCGATGGATCTGCAGCAAGTTTCTGGAGTCTGGTTCAAGTTTACGGATTCGATTACGCCTACTCCAATCGCAGGCCTTTTCCCACAAACTGCGCGTAGTCCGACTGATTATTTGTTGCCAGTGCGGCACCCGCTGAAATTGCCACGGCGGCAATCAGGCAGTCGTAGCGCAATGCCCGTTTGCGTCCGATCTCATTGAAAAGCTTCGCGGCCAACTCTGCCTCCTTTCGTTCAACCGGATGCACGCGATCGTCGATCACCTCGGCCATCGCCGTGACAACTGCGGGCGACACCGGTCCCGAGACAAATTCCATCCACGCAATCGAGCTCGTGGCCAATTCGTCACCGCGTGCAAGCCACGCACGAATCCGCTGTTCCTCGGGTGATCCGGCCACTGTCGCGAGGATCAAATAGTTGGCGTCTAGGTGTATCATCTGCCACTTCCCCACTTCCTCTGATCCTCACGCAATTCTCGAAGGTAGGCCTCCGCCGCTTCAGCTTGTCCCATACCTTCAGCCGCCGCCGCCTGGGCTGCGGAAAGCGCCTCCAGCGAAGTCCGTCGCTCTCGATGAGGCCCGATCGGCAGCAGTTGCGCCACGGGCCTTCCCCGGTAGCTGAGCGTCATACTGACACCTCGAATCAGATCCCGAATAATCCTATCTGATTTGGTACGTAAGTCGACCATAGTAATCGTTTTCATGCTAAAAGGTAAACTTAAACATGATGTTGATGTCAATCTGAGGGTTGGAAAGTAGCGTCGAGGCTGGCTCTATGCCTTCTGGCCAGATTCCGACGGTGGAAAGCGCTTTCGAGAGCGTATCGTTTTACGGTCGGACCGGGTCAGAGGGAGGCCAGGACGCCGCCGTCGACGTAGATGATCTGGCCGTTGACGAAGTTGGAGGCTGGGGCTGCGAGGTAGATTGTGGTGCCGATCAGTTCGTCGGGGTTGCCCCAGCGGCCTGCGGGGGTGCGTTTGCAGATCCAATCGTTGAACTCGACGTTCTCGACGAGGGGCTTGGTGAGTTCGGTTTTGAAATAACCGGGGCCGATGGCGTTTACCTGGAGGTTCGAGCCCGCCCATTCGGTGGCCATTGCCCGTGTGAGCATTTTCAAGCCGCCCTTGGCCGCGCAGTAATTGGCGATGCTGGGCCTGCTGACTTCGCTCATCATTGAGCAGATATTGATGATCTTGCCTCTTTTGCGGGCGATCATGCGCGGGGCCACCTGACGGCAGACCAGGAAGGCGCTGGTCAGATTGGTGTCGAGGACCGTGCGCCACTGCTCCTCGGTCATGTCGGTCAAGAGAGCGCGGCGTTGGATGCCCGCGTTGTTCACGAGGATGTCGATCGGCGCCACTTCGGTTTCGATGCGCGTAACGGCGTTGGCGATGGCTGGGGCATCCGTTACGTCGAACGCCGCAGTGGCCACGTTCAGCCCATCGGCCCGCAGCGTGGCTGCGGCCGCGGCAAGCCTGGCTTGGTCGCGTCCGTTCAGCACGATGCCAGCGCCTGCCTGACCCAGCCCGCGCGCCAGCGCAAGTCCGATGCCCTGACTGGAGCCGGTGATGAGTGCGGTGCGCCCCGCGAGATCGAACAGGGGATGTGTTGGGTTCATATGCTCAGTGATTGTGCACGCGTTGAATTGGACATGAAGCCCGAACAGAGTGTTCTCACCAGCTGGAACCAGGCCGACAGCCCCGTACTCTTTGAAAGGTGGGCTGGAGTCCACTCGGCGCTTGGCTGCCAACCTGTCGAAGCCGGTGGTGAGCCATTGACCCAATGGGCTGACTTCGAGTAGCTCCTGGTTCCGCTCTTGGATCCTCGGCGCTCGCAGTTTTTCTGGCAGCGCTCGACACCTGCAGTCCGAAAACAAATGCCAATTTCACGCCTTCGATGCCACGAGGCGCATCCGTGAGCGCGTCGCACAAACCCGAGATCTTCAGGATCAACCGTTGAAAATCCGACGTTTTCAGTGTCTTCAGTTCAGTGGCTGTCCGACGAAGCCTACCAGAGAATCCTGACGTCAGGGTAAGCTTGAATCTTGGGGTCCGGAGTAAGGAGGGTAAAGCGGAGTTCCTGCGCTGTCGCGATGATCAGTCGATCAAAGGGATCGTTGTGGAGCGGAGGAAGCGACGCTGCGCGCAAAGCAATGCGGCTATCGATAGGAATTTCTTTTATTTGGGCATGAAGAAGTGCCTGATCCCACCAGTCTCCGGCCGAGCCGAGGAGGATGAGTTTTCCTTTCGAAACCTTTTGGGCGATTTCGAAGGCTGATATGGCGGAGATGTGGACGGTGTCTTCCTGCGCGCTGCTTTCGAGTCGCTGGCGCACGGCGGGTGAGAGCACTTCGGGAGCACTGATCAGCCAGAGAAGAGTGCACGTATCCAGAAGGATCACCGGGCCTCCTCCGGCCATTCGTCTTCACTGGCTCCTTCGGTGGGATCAAAGCCGGGAGTAAAACC
>CAUJJL010000021.1 GCA_963205455.1 Verrucomicrobiota bacterium | reverse complement strand
AAGCCCGGCCCCTTGTCCACCGACGCCGTTTTCTCCCAGGTCACGCCCCGATCGTGCGTCATTTCAAAATGCACACGCCAGCCATCAGGTGTGCCTTCGGTGCTGGAGCCGCAAAGCCATGTGCCATCATCGAGGAGTACGGGCTTGTTCTTTATCGGCCCAAGAATGCCCTCCGGCAAGGTCCGCGCCACACTCCAGCTCCTGCCTCCATCTTCCGACGTGCGCATCATGCCCCACCATTCGCTCGGCGATGGCCCGACCTTGTAGAATAGAACCAGCGGACCGCCCGGCGGATTGAACAGGACAGGATTCCAGGTGGGCAGGCGCGGGCCGTTTGACTGGCGTCCATCCGCGACCTCCATGGCCTCCGACCAGCGGTTGTTCTCAAAATGAGCCACCCAGATGCTGACATCGGGCGCCCGTTCCTTGGTGCCGCCAAACCACGCCGCCACCAAATGCCCCTTGCCCACCTCAACAATCGTCGAAGCATGGGATTCCGGGTAGGGCGGATTGTCGTTCACAAAATAGGCCGCTTTCACTCCCTTGGGGAGGCGCGCCCCAGGAAGCGACGAAGCGCCAAGGAGCACGACGGACAGCACGCAGATCAGGAGGCGAATGGGCATGGGATCAAAGCTTGCAGGCAAGCGTTCTGACGAAAGCGGCGCGAGGCAAAGCTCAATTTGCCTCACGGCTCAATCGGCGCCTTTGCCGTGCTCACAGGAGCGGCGCCTCCCGAATACCTCAGCCTGACCGCCATGTAGGGCCTTTCCGGCAACGCAATGGTGCGCCCGTCCCGGTCGCCAAACATATAGCGGTCCTTCTTCTTCGTCGTGAACACGCCGTCGACCGGCGTGATCGACATGTTCCAGGCATCGATGACGTCCGCCTTGAACTCCATGCCATCGGTCAATCCGGTGCGATACATGATCGGACTCCACGAGGACGGGGTCTCCTTGCCAAAATAAATCAGGTAATAGTGACCCGCTTTCCCGGCCATCCGGGGATCCTGCCAATGATCGCTGGGATCAAGCCCGCCCGCCGGAGAATCTTCCAAAATCCGGCGGAGAAACGCCAGTCGCGGAGCGCTTTCTCCTTTCAAAACGCCGCCCTGCGCGAGCCAGACGACGTTGTGCTCATCCGCAAAAAACTCACTGTGCCCCCCGTAGGTTCCCGCAACCGTGCATGACCAGAATCGATGCACCATTTCACGACCATCCAACTGCGCCCAGCGCAGCTCGTGGTTTCCCTCGTACTTGAGTTCATCGTACACCACCGGCTTTCGATAAACGTCACGATAGAGCGTCGCCCGGCCCGGATCCTCCGTTGCCATTCCGTTCTGCATGCTCACATGCGTGACCCATGGCTGGTTGTGATTGTAAATCAGGCGTCCGTTGTGAATGGAGCGGAGATGATGGTAGGGATCCTTCGTCTGGATAAGTTTGAAAATGCGATCCCAGTCCGCGTCCGTCTTAGTTCGCAGAAAGTCATACTCGTTGGCCAGTGACCACCACACGTTTCGATAGGCCGCAAGTCGTGCGATCAGGTAACGCACGTAGCGGTCATCGGTCTCCGCAGTCATCGTCTCAAACCCCCAATCTTCGTCGTCGTCATACGGATGGAAGAGGATGAGGTCACATTCGATTCCAAGATCGCAGAGATCTCCGATGCGCTTCTCCAGGTGCCTGAAGAATTCGGGATTGAAACGTGTGAAGTCCCAGTCACGTGGCGCCTTGCCCTCGAACGGCCAGCGGGTTGGCGGCATGTACTTGATCCCGTGGGCCTGGGGCAACACCGCCATGCGGATCTTGTTGAACGGCGCCGACGAAAGCGTCTTCAGGGTCTGCTCTTCCATCTCCGCAGGCCGGTGTGTCCACGAGTAGCACGTCGTGCCAACGGGTCGGAAGGGCGTTCCATCAGCATAGGCAAAATGATAGGTGTTCCGAACGCCGACCGGGCCGTGATTGCGCTTCGATGCGGGCGTCACCCGGAACACACCACTTCGATCCGTCAGCGGCCAGCGGTTGCTCCTGGTTTCATACCTCCATTCACCGGGCGTTTCCGGCATGAAGCGAATGCGGTAGACACCGTCGCCATCATAGAAGCCCTCCACTTCGGCGCTGCGCACGCCATCGGTGAAGGTCGCAGTCAGGCGGACATCAACAAACGGATTTCCCTCTGCAGGCCCCTTCAAGGCCAGTTCGTATATCCCCCATTGTTCGACGGAAGCCGACGCTGCAAGGCAGCCCAGGGAAAGGGCGCAGGACATGCCCAGCACAGCAAAGGCAGTCTTTATCATTGGATGTAGTTTCATGATCGACGAGTTGAGTTGAATCTATTCTCCGCTGGAGGGGCACGCTTCGTCGTGACCGGCTTGTATGAATCCCCTCCGGGTCGGCACTGACAAGACACCTCCAGGGCACGACGAAGCGTGCTCCTCCCGTAGGAAGATCAATGCGGCGTCGCTATTCATCGTGGAAAAACTGAAACGTCATGCGCATGATTCCCGACCCTAACGCGTAAGCCAGCGAAGCGTTGGCGTTCCCTTTTCACCCGAGAATGAGACAACGCCTCCGCCCTCGACGGATTCCCCAGAATCCGAGACCACGCCTGTCTTCGCATCGACATATCGAACGCGAAACCGTCTGTGTTCGTTCGTCAGGTCGACTTTCGTGCTGTCTTTACCTGCGACAACAAAGTAGCCGACACCTTGCTCGCCCAATACGCCGGTTCCCACCGGTGTCATCCTGACAATCGCGGCATTCAGCGAATCATCCAGCGGAGGCAAGGTCTTCGGAAGGGACCCTCCGGAACCCAGAAACCACCAGCCATCCCTCTCATCGAGATTGGAAATCACAGCCTTGCGCGGATGTGCCTTGCGGTACTCGGCCACCATGCCGGCAATGGAAACCGCGGAGGGACGTTTCCCTTTCCAGGTTCGCAAGTGCTGGCGCGGAGCCATGCGCGTCCCTCCCTCCGGTGCGAACAGTTTTCCCTCCGCATCCCTGAACCAGTAGGTGAGATCGATGACATCGATCAACTCCGAGCGTCGCGCATCCGCAAGGATCGCATCCTGCACGTCCTTGGGTGCACTCAGCCCGATCAACGGTCGCCGTCCGGTCTCGACCTCCCATTCCGCCACAACATCGAGCCAGAATTGCATGAACGAAAGCGGGCCGCTGTTCTCCGCGGTCAGCGTATGAATGACATTCGATTCATCAGCGAGATTCGCGAGGCAGTGCCGGATGAATGCGCGATGCAATTCCCGCCGCACCGGATTCTCCACATCATAAAATTCAGGCGCCATGCGGATCGTGTCACCCTTGAACGGCGGCGGCTCCGTGAACCCGGTCGAGTTGATGTTGTTCACCGGCCGCCAGGGCGAATCAACCCAGTGCGCGCCCGACTCGAGGATGTTGTGCTGGAAATACATCTCATTCACCAGGACGAGACCGCGCGCTCGCGCTTCCCGAGCGAAATCCCGGAGCCTGGAGAAGTACCACGGATTGTATCGTGTGAGATCGTACCGACTCAGCCCATCCCAGGCCACGCCACTCCCGCTGCGCGCAAAGGGTTGTTCGAAGAACGGCGGATACACATCACCATCGGGTCGACGGATCATCTGATGATCGATCCGTCGCCGGTCATACCAGAGACCATAGTGGTGACGATACGCCACCTGTCCCGCCTTCACCATGGCGTCCGCGAGCGAAGCGAGGTCATCCGTAAGACCTGTGCCCGCACGTCCGGGCGAAAAACGCGTGATCGCGGGGCCAAACTCCGCTGCGCGTGTCGGTTCCAGTCTGCCCAGCCACCAAGCGCCGCCCAAGGTCTGCCCGGAAAGCAATTTTCCGCCGCTGACAAGCCATCCGTTCACGAGTGCGAGCGGTTGCCCACGCGCTTCCTGCTTCCGCGCCGACCGTCGGGAGGGATCAGGTATCGCCTCCTCAATCGTCGGCATCGGCTCGTCAACGATGTACCGGCGCGGCAGCAGACATTCGAGTGACTTTGCACCTAGCCGATCGGACAACTGTGCGCGATACAGGCTTTGCGGCTTGGGAAATTCATTCACCTCACTCCACGCCCCGTCGCCAACGAACTGGCCCCAGACACCAACCGCCCAGTTGGCAGCTCCGGGCGGAGTGCGGCAAACCACCACGGACGCCGAACAACCCCAAAGCATGGAATTGGCCGCATTCCATCCCACGCCTTGGTTCCACGTTTCAAGGTTGTCCAACCGCAGCGCGCCGCCATCGATCATCACTCCATCGAACAACAGCCCCGACGACCAGCTTCCCACCGAACCGCTGAAGCCATGCGTCTCGCGCGCTTCGCAGTCCAGGAAAACCACCGGTCCCGCGGTAAGGTACCCCGAGGTAAAGTCATTCCTGCCGTGCTCAGAAAAGCAGCGCAGAAACAGGACCTGTTGACCTTGGGCGTGAAACGCCATCCGGCGATAGCCACCATCCTCCGAAATCGGCCGCAGCGACCTGCAATCCTGCACCGTCACCCGCGCAGCGGTCGCACCCACAAGCACCGCCGTACCGCAAAATTGTTCCATCGCCACATCGCAGACCCACGCATCACGGGCGCGATGGATCTCGATCGCGTTCCACGCGTGATTTTCATCCTTTGCGTTGCCCGAGGACACTTCGGATACACAGCGAAGGTTTTCGATCCCGACAGTCTCAATCTTCCCGTCCGATGCGCTCAGCGAGACCAGCGCTGCCCCCAGCGAAGCATCCAGTCCCGTCGTCAGTGGGGCGTCCAGCACCACCCTGTCTCCGTCGACAGCCTCGACGACACGGTCCCACACCACGTTGAATGCGCCGACCTTCCAGGAATAAGGCTGCCGCGCAGGACTCTCATCCATGCCAAGGGCGTGAATCCATTCCTGCGAACTGGGTCGCTCGATTCGCAATCGCATTCCAGACTCCAGGCGCGGCCGCGCATCGGACTTCGAAGTCGTTTTTTCTCCTTCCAAACCAACGGGCTTGAGCCTCATGCGGCGGCTGCCGACCGGCACGTGGTCGTCTGCAACCGCAAACAGCGGCTTGCTAAGCCGCCCCTCTTCCGCGCCCGAAACCACGATCAATGCGCGGCGATCACTGCCCGTTGCCACCAAGGTCGTCCCGCGTTCGCCTGATCCCGCGCCGCGCAAAACGACACCGCTGGCGGAGAGTCTGATATTTCCCTCAATCTCGTAGCGTCCGGCCTCCAGTTGAACCGCACCGCGCACGCCCTTCTTGTCCAAGGGAAGCTTGGACACAAGGTCGATGGCCGCCTGTATGCGTGCACCGTCGTCTCCTTCCACCGGGGCGACACGCACCCGTGCAAAAAGGTCAGGAAAACGAACTCCACCGCCTCGATAGCCCGCATGCGAATAGTCAGGCAGGACATCTCCATTTGCCGCGCGCACGTACTCGAGGGTGCCATCCTTGCCCAAGGTGACCGGCGGAGGCACCTCTTTCGCACACGCTGCGCCCATACCGGCAATGATGCTCAATTCAACGCAGGCCCAGGCAACAAATCGATGAAGGCAGTCTCTCATGGCAACCTGCCCAATGGTACCTTCAGGGTTCCAAGTCGATCTGACTTCGCCACGACTTTCCCATCGAGCCAGACTCGCAGCCCAGCCCCCTTTCCAAATTTAGAGCCGTCCCGGTCCCACACCACCGCAAGATCGTGGCCACGCACACGCACGCCATCGAGACAGAACCATGCCCAGGTCCCTTCCGGCAGGAGCGGCGCCACGGTCAGCTCATCTTCTTCACTCGGACGCACCCCGACGATACCGCTGATCAGCAAATCCGCATAGGTCGAGTGATTGTACCAGCGGCTGCGCGGATCGTCGCCTTTCAACCAAGCCCCGGTGTTCTCATCCTGATACTCGCCGATGTACGGTTTGCCATCGCGACGCTGGCTCCGGGTGTACGTGACAAAGGCGTCAAAATAGTCGCGCCGTGTCACCGGAGCCTCACGTCCATCCGACAGGACATTGGCGAGCGCCGTCAGTGTCTGCGAGGTCGCAAACGGCCAGACAGCGCCATCCCATTCGCACGTACCGACGCCGTGCGATCGAAATGCCGGGTGCCTGCGCTCCGCGGTCATGAGTCCCCAGGGCGCGCGAAATCCAGAGGTGTCAGCAAACTGGCTCCATGCGGATTCAAAACCGCGCCCGCTTTCAGGAATGGAGAAATACCAGGGAATGAATCCAATCGCTTCGCGTACGGGGATGGGATGCAGATCCTCGTCCACGGATCCGAAAAATCCCAACTCAGGATTCCAGAGCGTCCCCACAACCTTCTCCCGAAGGAATCGCGCCTTGTTGGAAAATTCCCGTTCAATCTCCGCGCGTCCGGCCATTCGCGCGATGCCTGCAATGCCTGCGGCGTTGCCGCACATGTAGCTGCTGATGGTCGGCCTGACATTTCTCACCGTTCGTCCGCCGCTGATGGACTCCTCCATCGCGTCGCGAACATCATACTGCCAGAAAAGACCGTCCGCGCGCCTCTGCTCGTGTTCCCACACGCGGTAGTCAGCAACCAGATCATCCAGAAGGTCGGCTGCGTCAGCGCTGTCGCCCGTCACCTTCCACCGCTCCCAAAGCGCGAAAGCCAGCCACTGCGAAAAGCGGTGAAAATGCTCCTGTGGTTTGCCACCGTTTCCGCGCAGCCAATATCGCACGTAGTCGTCCAGGATGGACTGCTCCCTGAACCACCGTCCTTCCATCACGTGATGACCCAGTGCACTGCTGACTGGACGGGAACGGGTGATGAATTCCGTCAGTACCTGCTTCCCGCTCGCAGCATCCACGCGCAAGTGCTTGCGCAGAGCCCACCAGCGAAACCAGTAAATCTCCGTCACCTCCGGATCAGCGCACTCGAATCTCGGGACCCTCGACACCAACCAATCCGCCGCGGCGGCATTTGGAACGAGATTGACCACCGGTTCGTCCGCCATGCGGTTGAATCGTTCCACGTGACTCCGCAAACTTGCCTCCGAGAGGATCGCAAATCCCTCGCCCGCGGCACGGCCGACAGCCGCGAACAGGGAAAGAATCGTCACTATGTGCAGACCTCTCCTGACAATCCAAGCTGGAAGGTGTCTCCAGAAATGCACGGCGATTCTTGGGGCAGTTAGGGTGTAGACGGGAACGCGCCAACTCTACCCGTACAGACAGGTGCACTTCTTCCGCATTTCATGAATCCTCATGCGGTATCCTAAGGATCTGCCATTCGGCGCTCGCGCCCTCCGGATTCGCGTCCAGTCTGCGCTGCGATGAGCGCGCCCCCTCCCATTGGCACACACCGGTGCCAACGACGGATCTCCGTACTTGCCCGCCAGTGTGCCCTTCTGATGGCCGCCCCTTTGGCCGCCCTCGCGGCAGCTCCCGCTGACGCCCCGCTGATTTTCGCCGATCCCACTCCGGTAACCCCGGCCGCGGACGGGGGACTGCGACCTGCCGTCGGAGTCCATCTCCAGCAGGTCTTTCGTGCCAATCGCACGAGGTCCAACCATGCCGACGGATTGAGGGACACCTATCTGCATGCGCCCATGCTCGCCTGGTGGCATGGAAAATTCCACCTCGAATACCTGAGTGGCCCTCGCAACGAACATGAGGCGCCCTGCGTCACCTCCCTCACCACATCAGCGGACGGACTGAACTGGAGTGCTCCCCGTGTCATCTTCCCTGCCTTCAAACTCCCCGATGGCACCCAGACCCTCGCACACCAGCGCATGGGATTCTATATTGCGCCAGACGGTTGTCTCCTCGTTCTGAGCTTCTACGGAAAGGCTCCCTCTCCCAACGACGGCACCGGCATTGGCCGGGCCGTGCGGGAAGTCCATCCCGACGACTCGCTCGGCCCCATCCATTTCATCAAGCTCAACTCGAAGCCGCCCTTTCCCGGCTTCACCCCGCCGTATCCGCTCTATACCGAATCGCCGGACCACGGCTTTGTCGCCGCCTGCGAAGCGTTGCTGCACAACCGTCTGATGACCGCGCAGTGGTGGGAGGAGGATTCGCTCGACGAAAGCGGTTTCTATCGCATCAAGGGCAAGGCTCTGTCGTACGTGCATCGGACGGACGGCAGCGTGCTGGGCATCTGGAAAAATGCGCAGGTCGCCACAACCCGCGACGAAGGGCTCACCTGGACACCCAAGGTATTTGCAACCCATCTCGCGAACAACGCGTCAAAATACTGGCTTCAGCACACCCCTGACGACCGTTACGCCTTGTTCTTCAATCCCACCGGGCGGCTCCGCCATCCGCTCGCCGTGGCAACAAGCAACGATGGCACGTCCTTTGGAGATCTGCTTGCCGTTCATGGCGAATTGCCCGACCAGCGCTTCGGCGGAGCATTCAAGAACATGGGCCCCCAGTACGTACGCGGTATCGTTGAAGGCAATGGTCTTCCGCCGGATCACCACGACGCGACGTGGATCACCTACAGCGTCAACAAGGAGGACATTTGGGTTGCGCGTGTGCCGTCACCGATCACGGGAAGGGTCACAGGCACGATCAGCGATTCCTTCGATTCAGTATCGCCCGGAGCACCACCTCCGGGTTGGAACACCTACAGTCCCGTATGGGCGCCCGTTCGTGTGGTCGACGGCGGAGCAGCGCAGGGACATGTCCTGGAGCTGCGCGACGAGGATCCTTGGGACTATGCCCGAGCGGTGCGCATATTTCCAGAAACGCATGGGTTGAAAATCAGTTTCAAGGTGCGCGCGATGCAGACCTCCGGGCGCCTCGAGATTGAGCTGCTGGATGCGAAGGGCCAGCGTCCCGTTCGCCTCGCTTGGGAGGAGTCAGGCGAGATCCGGGCCTGCCATGAAGGGCAATGGCTCCTGGCTGGAAAATACTCCCCCAATACCTGGCAAACGGTCGAACTGGAAATCCCGACAGCCCCAGGTGCCGATCGCTGTGCCGTGATGATCGATGGAAGCACACTCCTGAGCCGACCAGCGATCTTTACCGACCCGGCATCAAGCGTCGAACGCATGTCTTTCCGCACGGGAAAATTCCGCGACCGCGGTTATGGAGGACGCGATCTACCGGGCGTCGACACGCCATCATCGCTGTCCGTCTTTCAAATCGACGACGTAAAGATCCTCCCGATCACCGGCGAGCAGTAGCAAACCACACAACCCGCGCCGCGTCGGCCTTCGCCCGGGTCTGCACGTCCCTCACCCTTTCGCCAGGCAGCAGTGCTTGTATTTCTTCCCGCTCCCACACGGACAGGGATCATTTCGACCGACCTTCGGGTGTGCTGATTTGTAGGGTGCCGGACCAAGGCGCATTTCCCTGTTGTAAAGCCACGAACCGTCGACGCGCAGGAATTCCGCCTTTTCGTGCAGCACCTTATCAACTCCGCCCTCCGTGCCGTAGGCAGAAAAATCGACGAAGGAGCGATCGGGGTTGTCGGTGGCTTCATGGGCATGGATTTCCAACCGGGTCCAGACAATGGATGGCTCGCCGTCTTCCGGCGTGTACGGTTTTTCCGCGGTCGCACGGTAGGAATCGTGGAGGAACTTGAAGTCGCGCACCGCATGTGCCGTGAACCGCGCCCGCATCAGTTCTTCCGCGGTAGCCGCCTTGCGTGCACCCACATGGAGCGGTCGACAGCAGATGCCAAAGGAATTTCCGCTGCCACAGGGACAGGGATCGGACTCGCTGATGCTCTTCTTCTCGGGTGCGGATGACGACATCCCGCCATCGTCTCGCGACACACCGTCGCTGGCGAGCGGAAAGCCGCAGGGACAAGCCGGAGGCCAGGCTTTCCTACGACGTGAGCGCCTTATCCTCGTCGAGTTCCAGCGGCGTGGTCGAATCAATGCCGAGCCAGCAAAGTGCTGCGAACCCATAGACGATCGCGGCGACATAAAGAGGCACGTTCCAGTTGTTGTCGGTCCAGATCAGGATGTACGCCACCATAGGACCGGCGACCGCGCCCCCACCGGCTCCGCCCATGTTCATGCCGCCTGAAACTGATCCGGCATACGTGCGGCCGATGTCCATGCAGGCGCCCCATGAGCACGGTATCGTCAGATCATTCGCGAAGCTGGCAAAACCCATGGCGATCATGGCGAGAATCGGATTCTGAATCTGGACCGAAACGACAAGCAGCAGGCCCGCAGCCGCGAGCCCACCGCATCCCAGCACTTTTCGCGCGCCCGAAACGCTCCCGAACCAGCGTGCAAACAACGGTGAAAAGTGCCCACTCACCCAGCAGCCTACTCCACCGAGAAAGAGGGGTACTCCTGCCAGCAGTGCACCAAGGAGCGCATCCCGCTCAAGCGTGAACCCGCGCGCCTCGCGCAAATAGGAAGGCAGCCACTGAATGTAAAACCACCACCCGTAGCTGAGCAGAAAATATTGCAGCCAGAGCAGGAGAACCGAGCGGTTCCGCAGAATCTTGCGCCAGGGAACATCACCATGCCCCACCTTTACCGCGACCTGCGGCAGCAATGCCTTCTCGGCGTCGTTTAGCGCAGGGTGACTGCGCGGATCATCCCGGTACCAACGAAAGAAAAATACGGCCCAGATCACGCCGAGAACGCCAAAGACCTCAAAGACCCGGCGCCAATGCATGTGCTGAAGCAGGAGCGCCACCATAAAGGGAGTGATCGCACCGCCCCACCGCGCCGCGAACCACATCAGCCCCTGCGCACGGACCCGTTCATGCACCGGTAGCCAGATTGTAAACGCCTTCGTCAGGTTGGGAAAGCAGCCCGCCTCACCGACACCGAAAAGCAGGCGGCACACAAACAGGGAAATGTAGTTCCACGCCCAGCCGGTGGCCGCCGTGAAGAATGACCAAAACGTCACCACCCGAAGCAACACCTTCCGCGCCCCCCACTTATCCCCCATCCACCCCCCGGGAACCTCAAACAGTGTGTACGCCCAGGAAAAAATGCCGAGGATCCATCCCCATTGCTCGATGCTCAGGTTCAGATCCGCACGCATCGTCGGCGTCGCCTGCGCAATGATCACCCGGTCGATGTAGCAGATCATCGCCAGCGAGATGGCAAAGACAACGACCCAATGGCGTTTACGCGTGGGAACGGCCGAGGCAGCGGGGGCGGAGGGATGCGACACAGGAGGAATTTGGGGAGCGGAAAAGAAGGGGTCCCTCGCAGTCAGAAAACGGATGCGGGAGCCACAAGCACCAGAGTCGCCGGGACGACAACGCTGTTGCGGATTCGGACGCTGGTGAACAACTTCGCCAGATTCAAGGCCAAGTATTGTCATCCCGCTGACACTCTCCTGCATGTACTCTCACAGACCACCTCAAAGTTCTCGCATTGCTTTCCACCCCATTGCCGCTGTCACGTGCCTATTGCCGCACCTGCTGGCAGCCATGGTTGTTTTCCAGACAGCGGCCCTGTCAGCCGCGACACCGCTGCCGCGCAGCAGCCCTGAATCCCAGGGCGTTTCCTCAGTAGCCTTGTTGTCCCTCGTCGAATCGGCTGAAACCGAACTCGATGCGCTGCACAGCCTGATGATCGTTCGCAACGGTCGCGTCATCGCTGAAGGATGGTGGGCGCCCTACGCCGCCCAGGAACCCCATATGCTCTTCTCGCTGAGCAAGAGCTTCACCTCGACGGGTATCGGTCTGGCCGCAGCCGAGGGCAAGCTGTCGATTGATGACCTCGTCCTGCCCTATTTTCCCTCTGAAGCCCCGGCGCAACCGTCTGAAAATTTGAAGGCCATGCGCATCCGCGACCTGCTCATGATGTCCACGGGGCATCACGCAGATGCGATTTCCCAATTCCCCTATGACTCCGACGCCTCGCTGGTCAGGACCTTTCTCGCACTGCCGGTGGCGCACAAACCCGGTACCGCCTTCCTCTACAACACGCCTGCGTCCTACCTGCTCTCAGCGATTGTTCAAAAGGCCACAGGGGAAAAGCTCGTCGACTACCTGCGTCCACGCCTGTTTGAGCCACTGGGCATCGACCCGCCCCGCTGGGAGGAAAGTCGGCAGGGCATCTGCATGGGCGGCTATGGCCTCAGCGCCACCACAGAAGACATCGCACGATTCGGTCAGTTGTACCTTCAAGAGGGGCAGTGGAACGGGCGGCAGATTCTTCCCGCAGACTGGGTGCGGGCCGCAACCTCTCGACAGACCTCCAATGGCAGCTCACCCTCGAGCGACTGGGAGCAGGGCTATGGATTCCAGTTCTGGCGCTGTCGGCACGGATTTTACCGCGGCGATGGCGCCCATGGACAATATTGCATCGTCATGCCAGAGCAGCGCGTGGTGATCGCCATCACCGCCGGCACCCGCAACCTGCCTTCCGTACTGAATTTTCTCTGGGACAAATGTGCCCCGTTGTTCCATTCTCAGGCCCTCCCTGAAAACGCCATAGCCCGGCGCTCTCTGATGCAGAGGCTTTCCAGGCTCACACTCGCCACTCCGCAGGGAAACGCTGCACCGCCAAAGGCCATGGCCAAATTTGCGGGAAAGCGTTTGGCCTTTCCCCCAGAAGCCCTCATGACTGCCGGAGGCGTTACTCAACAATCCCACTCTCAACCCATTGAAGCCGTCGCATTCGAAACGACTGACGACGGCAAAGGCACCAAACTCACGCTCACCCTGGCAGGAAAGGTGTACCGCAGCAGCATCCGTCCCAATCACTGGGAACCTGCCTTTCCCGCCGGAACGAGCAGCCCCACTCCGGCCTCGGTGAGCGGAGCCTGGTCCAACGACAATACCCTCGTCTTGAAATTCGTGTATTTTCAAACGCCCTATACCACCACCTACACCCTCGTCTTCTCCGGAAACCAGGCCAAGGTGACGTTCGTCGAGCATCTGGGCAGCAACGGACGAACACCACGCCAGTTCACCGCCGAGATGTGATTGTTGTTGCAATGTTGGCCCTACCTCCGGTCAACGCCGCACAGCCTGATATTCGTAGGCACCCACATCGTAGGGTACCGATCGTGCGCGCCGATCAAAATCAATGGCGGGCGCATTGTCTCTCGTGCCTGCGTCAATCGCCGGGCTACCCGCCTTGAGATGAAGATCCCGATGAGCATAGTCCACGAAGTAGGCGTCCGTGTCCGCGCCTACGAATTGATTGCCGGACTGCATGACGCCGGGGGCGATGGCAAACCTGTCGATCGGCGCGATCGAGGAGAGATTGTTGATTAGCAGGTTTCCTGATCCCAGCGTACCATTTTTGTGCCGGGTGATTGTGATCCAGGGAAAATCGTCGTTTAGGCGATGGGGATTCTTGATCACCGTGTTGTTGCTCACCCGACAGTTCACGCCCCCAAAGAGGGCAATTCCGTGGCCGTTGTCATTGATGATGACGTTGTTCTCGATGACCCAGCCGTCATACATCCCGTCAAACAAGCCAATGCCGTCACTCGCGTAGGCACCCATGCTCTTCTTTCCCGGAAAGGGATTCTCCGGATCGGTGAGGTTGATGATCAGGTTGCCTCGGATCGTATTTCTATAAATGACGCCCTTTCCGGGACCATCCGTCCAGGACTGGAAGCCATCATCATGATCGCGTCTTGTGACCCCATACCAGTCCCGAAGCGTGTTATATTCGTACAGCCCGTCGTCGGCGAGGCATCGGATACCGTCCTCGAGGATGTATTCGATGAGATTGTAGCGCGCAGTGGCCCGGACCGCGGTGGGTTTAACGGCAATTGAGTACCGCGTGTTCTTGATGTGGTTCCGCGTGAATGTGCAGTCGGCTCCCTTGCAGTCGATTCCTGTCCCCATTCGTTCGTTGAAGTTGCTGGCGAGCCATCCAGTGATGTCCATGGCGTGATAAATGGTGCATCGGTCGATGGTGATGAACCTGCAATCACGGCCGATGATCACGATGGGACGCTTGTCGAACCCAGGGCCGGCATTCATGGGGCTGAGATCGAGTCCGGACACAATCCAATGACTCGCATTGCTAAAAACGAGGCCTTTCAGTCGCGGCATGTGTCCGCTCTCTGCCAGGATAGTAACCGCGCCATTCCCGGGATCGCCAGTGATGACCGGCGAACCGTGAAACCCGTTGCGGCAATGGATCGTGTCGCCGACTGCAAAGTTCTTCCCGGTTGCAAAGACCGCTTCGAGGGTGCTCCAGGGTTCTCCGACAGTGCCCGGGTTATTCATGTTGCCAACCTCGGGGTCGACATAGTAGTTCCTCGCAAAGGCGAATGACGACAGCAGTCCTGCCGCGATGCAAAAGGTGGCGCGAGACAGTATCTCCTTCATTTCGAGCGAGGGATGGGGGAGCGGCGGATCAGATCACTTCCCTTTCAGGATTTCGTGCGCCTTCAGGATGCTGCGTGGGACTTCCTTTGTGACAGCGTGTGCATCGACTCCGATCATTGCCCGGCGGGACGCGAGGCCGAAAGCAGCAATGCCACAGGACGGATTGTTGGCGACAGGAGGCGGACTTTCTCGCCAGTCGCAATCACGGTGCGCCGCCCGCGCGAGTCTCCGGTGATGGGCAAGATCCATTCCAGCTGGTATTCACCCGCTGGCAGCTCCACTTCCACCGGATCGCTCGATTCATTCGCTCGAAACACGATATACCGTACGCCCGGATCCGCCATACAGTAACCCGTCGACGCCAATTCAGGCTGCGGTTTGAGGCGGGCAAGATCGACGCGATCGGCCAGTTGCCGGACCACGCCCATGGCCTGCCGCTCCACCTCGTAAATCGGTTCGGGGCGAGATGGCGAGGCATAGCGAATATCACGGTAATGATCCATCAGCAGGAAGTGGTGTCCCTGCATGAAACAGCGCCACGGCCTCGTGTAATCAGAACGCAATGGATCAACGTGATCCGTGTCGACGACACTGATCTTGGCCCCATCATTGGCCGCGAGCTTCAGGTACTGGTTCGCGTGAACCGGCGGGGCGATCCAGTCCGCGCTGCTCGCCATCAGTTCAGGACGCTTGATCGGCCAACCCGTCATTCCCACGAGGTGCTGGCGCGGAAGCTTCGCCTCGCACGCACGCACAAAGTCGATCATGTGCTGCTGCCACGGTCCCGACCGCTCATGCGCCTCGTTGCAGATTTCGTAGATAACGTTGTCGCAGTCGTTCACCGTTTCGATCATCTTGCGCACAAACACCTCCTGCAGCCGCGTCACTTCAGGTACCTCCAGCGTGTAGATCTCCCGTCCCGAATCATTGCCACTC
>CAUJJL010000020.1 GCA_963205455.1 Verrucomicrobiota bacterium | reverse complement strand
CCTTGGACCCGACAGCGAATCTCGTTGGTTGATAACGTTGCCGCATTGAAGCGCGCGTATCGGTTTTTGAGATTTGCTGCAAAGGCATTTCTGACGACCGCCATGCCTCATCGTGGTTGGCGCCTCTTCAAGACACCCTTTTAACCAATTCATCGAAACTGTATTCCCCATGCGACCAATGGCTGGATCAGACGAGTGAGTCCCCCGGCTTGCCAGACTTCGGACTTTCGACCCGAAGATCTACGGCATGGATACGACCTGGATGGTTCGTTCGCCGGTGGACTCGGCCCAATCCGCGCACAGAAGTTCCGCCTGCATGAGCACGGTTTTCACGGCTTCCTCCTGCAAGTCTGGCGGGTAGCCGTATTTGTTCAGGATTCGTTTCACCATCACTCGGATTTTGGCCCGAGCCCCTTCACGCAGCGTCCAGTCGATTGTCACGCTCTTGCGAACCTGGGTGATGAGCTCGGTGGCGATCACCTTGAGCTTGTCGTCGCCCATGGCCTTGACGGCACTCTCGTTGGCGGCGAGGGCGTCGTAGAAGGCGATTTCGTCATCGGTCAGGCCGAGGTCTTCGCCGCGCTTGGTGGCTGCATCAAGATCCTTAGCCAGGCGGATGAGCTCCTCGATCACTTCCATCGTGCTGATGGCTCGGTTGTGGTAGGCGTTGAGCGTCTGTTTGAGCTTTTCGCTGAAGAGCTGGCTTTGCACAAGATTTCGCTTTGAACGCACCTTGAGCTCATCCTTGAGTAGCTTCTCCAGCAGTTCAGCGGCGACGTTCTTGTGCTTGAGCCCGCGCACTTCGGCGAGGAAGCCGCCGCTCAGGATGGAAATGTCCGGCTTGGGCAAACCGGCGGCGGTGAACACGTCGATGACCTGCCCGTCCGTGGTGATCGCCTTGCTCACGAGTTGGCGCACGGCGGCATCGATCTGATCGGGAGTCTTGCGGCTGGTGCTGCCTTGCTTGTTGAGCGCAGCCTGAAGTGCCTGGAAAAAGGAAACGTCATCGCGAATCTCTGTCGCCTCATCGCTTGCAGCACAGAGGGCAAAGGCGCGGGAGAGTTCCGTGACAATTTTGATCCAGCGGGTCTTGCCGTCCTCCTGTTCGAGGATGTGCTCCTGTCCTGCGGGGATGAGTTGCAGGCGTTCCGTCGGCGTGCCGGTGGTCCACTTTTCCCACTTGAAGCCATGCATCATGTCGCAGGCGACGCCATGTTTCTCCAGCATTACGGCGATGGCCTGCCGCGTGTCGTAGGTCGGATCGCCCTTGCCGCCGCTCTCGGTGTAGTTGGCGAGAGCGTGTTTGAGTTGATCGGCCAAGCCGAGGTAATCCACCACCAGCCCGCCGGGCTTGTCCTTGAAGACCCGGTTCACCCGGGCGATCGCCTGCATCAGTCCGTGGCCCTGCATCGGCTTGTCGGCATACATCGTGTGCAGGCAGGGCGCGTCAAATCCGGTCAGCCACATGTCGCGCACAATCACGATGCGGAACGGGTCTCGGGGATTCTTGAAGCGGTTCGCCATCGCGCGGCGCTTCTCCTTGTTGCGGATGTGAGGCTGCCACTCGGGACCGTCCTCGGCGCTGCCGGTCATGATGATCTTTACCACGGACGCCTTCTCCTTTTCGGCTTCGGCATCGTCGTCCTTCGCGCTCGCCCAGTCGGGCCGCAGCCTGACGATTGCATTGTAAAGTTCGACGCAGATGCGGCGGCTCATACAGACGACCATCGCCTTGCCGTCCATTGCTTCCAGGCGTTTCTCAAAGTGCGTCACCAGATCGGTGGCGATGAGCGCGATTCGTTTTGGGTCGCCTACGAGTGCCTCCAAGGCAGCCCACTTGGTCTTGAGTTTTTCCTTCTTCGTGAGCTCCTCGCCTTCGGTGATCTCCTCAAATTCCGCGTCGAGCGTTGGCAGTTCGCTGGCGTTCAGACCCAGCTTGGCGATGCGGCTTTCGTAGTAGATCGGCACCGTGGCCTTGTCGGCGACGGCGCGCTGGATGTCGTAGATGGAAATGTAATCGCCGAAAACCGCCCGCGTGTTCGCGTCCGTCTTCTCGATGGGCGTGCCGGTGAAGCCTATGAAGGTGGCATTGGGAAGAGTGTCCCTCATGTGCCGCGCCAATCCGTCGATCAGGTCGTATTGGCTGCGGTGAGCCTCATCCGCTATTACGATGATGTTTCGCCTGAGGGATATTGCCTTGCCACCTTCACCCTCACCCCAGGCCCCTCTCCCAGAGGTAGAGGGGAGATGTCCGGCAATCTCTTCGAGAATGGACTCCGGCTCGGCGAGCACGCGCTTGTTCTCGAAGCGAAGGACTGTCAGCCCTTGCGACTTGAGGTAGCTGTCCCGCTTCTGATCGATCTTCCGCCGTTCTGGCAAGGCATGAGGTGCCCCGTCGCATTCCACGACCAACTTCGCGTCGTTGCAGAAGAAGTCGGTGATGTATTCGCCAAACTGGTGCTGTCGGCGAAACTTGGCCCCGGCGAGTTTGCGATCCCTCAATAATTCCCAGAGCAGCGATTCGGCATCCGTCTGCTTCGCCCTCAATTCCCGAGCCTCAGCCTTCAGACCGGAGAAGTCGAAACCTCCTCGGTATTGCTCACTCCCTCTCCCGCTGGGAGAGGGCCGGGGTGAGGGTTCAAGCGGCGCGAACTTCTGCAACGTCGTGAAGATCACTCCGCCACTCGCTCGGTTCAAAAGCTCCCGCAGGTGTGCCCGATCAGCCGCTTGAATAGGCGTTTGCCCGAGGCTGTCCGCGCAACGCTGGAACTGGCCGAAAAGCTGATCGTCGAGGTCGTTGCGGTCGGTCAGCACCACCAGCGTCGGATTCTGCATCGCGGGCTCGCGGATTACGCGAGCGGCGAAGAAGAGCATCGTAAAACTCTTTCCGCTGCCCTGCGTATGCCAGACCACGCCTGCGCGGCGGTCGCCCGGCTTGCCGCCGTGCATCTTCCCGGCCCAGTAGGTGCCCGGTTCCTCGCGCAGCACGCTGCTTTCCACCGTCATACCGCTGGCACGCACCGTTTCCTCGATGGCCGCGTTCACCGCGTGGAACTGATGGTAGCCCGCGATGATTTTGTGGATGGCCCCGGTGTCCGGATCGTCTTCAAACACGATGAAATGTAGCAGCTGCTTGAGGAAGCGTTCCTTCTCGAAGACACCGTAGATGAGCGTTTGAAGTTCGAGCGTCGCCTTCGGTCGTGGAGGCTGCTGCCCCTCATCCCCGGCCCTTCTCCCAGCGGGAGAAGGGAGATGGGATGCGATCTCGCCCAGGACGGCATCGGTGTCGTTCAGCACCCGCTGATTTTCGAAACGGAGCACCGTGAGACCTTGCGATCTCAAATAAGCATCGCGCTTGGCGTCGTGCTTCTTACGTGCAGCTTCGGAATGCGGTTCGCCGTCACATTCCACCACGAGCTTTGCCTCGTTGCAGAAGAAATCGCAGAGGTATTCCCCAAACTGGTGCTGACGCCGAAACTTGGCACCTGCCAACTGCCGATCCCGCAGCAATTCCCAAAGCAGTTCCTCCGCAGCCGTTTGCTCTCGCCGCAATTCCCGCGCCTTTTCCGTCAGCTCAGCAAAATCGAACCCGCCACGATAATGAGCACTCCCTCCTCCCCTTGGGAGAAGGGCTGGGGATGAGGGTGACTGCGAATCATCAATCTCCCGCCAAATTTTGAACCATTCCTGATTCGCAGTTATAGATCCCATCCGGGCTTGCAGGCCATCGCTCACCACGAGCGCGGCGTTGTAGGCGAGCAGGCTGGGAATCTCCGCTTTGTAGGTTTGCAGTTGGGCGTAGGCGCTCCAGATCGTCGCGTCCTCATCGGCGGCGTTCTTCAGCTCGATCAAGCCCAGCGGCAGGCCGTTGACGAAGACTATGATGTCTGGGCGGCGACGATGCCGCCCGACATCACCCTCACCCCCGGCCCCTCTCCCAGAGGTAGAGGGGAGTGCTCCCTCAACTACTGTGAACTGGTTCACCGCCAGCCAGTCGTTCGCCCGCACATCGGAGAAATCTATCAGGCGGACGATTTCCCATCGCCGCTGACCCTCACTAGGCTGCGCCCCCTCTCTCCCTCTCCCAGTGGGAGAGGGCTGGGGTGAGGGTTCTTGTCGAATGCATTCGACAGGAATGCCGTCACGCAGCATCCGGTGAAAGGCCCGGTTCGTCTGCACCAGCGACGGCGTCGCCACGCGCAGCACCTTCCGCAGCGCCTCCTCCCGCGCCTCCTCGGGAATGCCGGGATTCAGCCGCCGCAAGGCCTCGCGCAGCCGCCCCACCAGCACCACTTCGCCGTAAGCCTCCCTCTCCCCGTGGGAGAGGGTTGGGGTGAGGGCTTCTGCCCCAAGGCAGGAGTATCCCAGCTCCGCGAACCACGTCAGCGCGGCGTCTTCGACGATGGATTCGGTGAGACTCATGGTTTTAGGCGGTTTCTAAACACAACGTCATAAATAATTGCCGATGTTTCAGGCATCTCCCGAGGGAATTGGATGTTGGATGAGCAAAAATTTGCGACGTCGTGTTTAGCTGAATGAAAAACAGGCCCGCTCTCCCACAATCGCGACATGATGTCGCGATCCGTGTCGCGATTCCCGATTTGAAGCCGATTACGACCTCCTATCCCGCCAAAATGGCGGGATAATTGGCGGGATTCCCGGTGAGCCGATAAATCCCGACACTTTTGTCGGGATACTGTCGGGATTCCGCATTTAGCCATCCAAGGCCACTGGAATCCCGACACCACCGTCAGGCTATTGTCGGGATTCGGCTTCATGGTCGTGCGGCGGAGTATTGGGTGGCGCGCCCTTTGCCGACCCTGCGGATCAATCCTTCATCCACCAGCTTTCGCAACACACGCTGGGCCTTGCGTTCATCGAAACTCATTTCTGCCATCACCTCCGCGCTGGTCATGGGCTGCTTTGCAAGAATGGCCTGCCATGTCTCCTTTTCGTCGGCATTCAATCGCTCCAAAACATCGGTTGCCAGCGCCCGCACCGCACCCTTGCCGCTACGATACAGCGTCAGCACCAGATACGGATTCTCCCACTCATACCTCGGCAGTGGCAGACCGACATCCGAAGCACGCGCCTTCATGGACTTCAGCCCCAGACCGCGTTCCTCGGCCAGTTCCATCTTGGCGAAGACATAATGCAGCACCGGATTTCGGCTGAGCATCGGCGCATTGAAATCCTGCAACTGCTTCAGCGTGATCGGCGGTGTCGGTTCACCGGGGCTCCTGATCGTGATCGTATCTGGAGTGACGACCAACTGGCACTTCGCACCGGTAATGTCGTAGTTCCGATGCACCAGCGCGTTCACGATCCCCTCGCGGACGAGTTCGTAAAACTTCTCGTTCGCCTCCTTCCGCTGGGCACCGCTGCGGTTGATCGGATTCGGCAGCTTGTCCTTCAGCCACTGGATCGCCTGCCCGGGCACCTCCACCATCGGCCCGTCGAAATCCCGGACCTCCTCGGTGCCATCCGGCCAATGGATGGTTCCCAGCAGCCCCGCCTGCGGCATCACATCGCGAGGTGACTTCCCGAAAAGCAGCATGCCGAAACCAGCCGGCACCGGCTTCTTTCCCTCCACCTTCATCAGCCCCTGCTGCACCAGCTTCCGCTGGAAAGCGTCGGACTTCACCGCTTCCTCGATCTTTGCGATGGAACGATACTTCTCCAAAGCCTCCGTCGAAAAATCGCGCAGGTCAGCCGTTCCCACCGGACTCTCCAGTGTCGAAAGCACCACTTCCTCAACCGCTTCTTCTGCGGCGGCCCGGCGCTCCAACGCCTGCGCGATGAACTCCTTGTTCGCCGTCCGAATTTCTTCCTGCAAGTCCCGCTCGAACATGTGGACGGTGACATCGTGGTCCTGGAGAAACTTGATCCCTTTGCGGTCCACCGTCGGGTCCGGATCTTCGATGCCCACCCACACCTCCTTGATGCGGGCGTTCACGATCCGTTCCGCGCAACTCAGCTTGGGGTGATTGCGCGCACCGGGCGCACAAGGCTCCAGTGTCGCGAAGAGCTTGCAGCCATCCAGCTTGTTGGCCCGGTTCTTCCGCTCCAGCAGGGTGAACTCGGCGTGGTCGCCCTCTCGCAATTCGCCGCGATGCGCCGTTTCAATGCTGCCATCCGGCTTCACGAGCACCGCGCCAACCAGCGGGCTGGCTTTGCCATCCGCGCGCCCTTCGGCGATGGATTGCTTCATCACCTCGATGGCTTTCTCCATCAGCTTGCGCGGGTCGAATTTGGATTTGGCGGCCATGATTCAGGTTTCAGCGGGCATTCTGGCGGTGAACTCCGCCACGCTCAACTCCCCGCTCAGCAGCTTCGGCAGCAGCGTGTCGAGGGTGTGGGATTGGAGAATGGCAGGATTCAACCGCCGCAAGGCCTCGCGCGTCTCCTTCTCCCTGTGGGAGAAGGCTGGGATGAGGGTTCGTGCGAAGCGAGATCGCACCACCTCGCCGTAAGACTCCCTCTCCCCGTGGGAACCGGAGCGGAGCGGAGATGGCCGAAGGCAAAGGGTTGGGGTGAGGGCTTCTGCCCCAAGGCAGGAGTAGCCCAGCTCCGCGAACCACGTCAGCGCGGCGTCTTCGACGATGGATTCGGTGAGACTCATGCGTCACGGTTCGCAGATTCGAGTTCCGAGCGTCCCAACCAGTAGCACGCCAGCGGCGCAGGGATTTTAAGAAAGCGCGCCTTCGCTCCGTTGCGGTCAACATCCATCACTTGAAAGTCCGTCATTTCCCGCGTGATGACGTAACCCTTCTCGATTTGGTGTTCGGCGCAGAAATTCACCATCCCCTTTAACTCACCGAGGCCTGTGTGCTGCTGCGCCCGATACTTCACTTCAAACGGCACCAGCCGCCCGTCGAGGTCCGCGATGATGTCCACCTCGCGGTCCTGTTTTCCGCGCCAATAGGAGAAGCCGATGCTCCGCGCGTAGTAGCGCGTGAAGACGTGCTTGAAGAACGCTGTCTCCACCGCGCGCCCCAGCGCGTCCGGGTCTTCAAGCAGCGCCTTGCCCTTAAGAAGCACGCCCGGCGCGATGGCCGCGTCCGCCAGGTAGATTTTCGGGCGCGCCCGCAGCACCTGTTTGCCATAGCCGAACGGCAGCAGCCGGTGGATGAGATGCGTGCTTTCCAGCAGCTCGATGAAGCTCCCCACCGTGGGCCGCTTGAGTTGCAGGCTGGAGCACAGCTCCGGCAGATTTAGCAGCCCGCCATCGTGCAGGCAGAGGTAAAGAAACACTTGCTCCAGTTCCAGCACCCGCCGCACACCGAAGAGCGCCGTCATGTCGCGCTTCAGCACCTTGTCCACGATGTCCTCCCGCAGGAGTTTTTGCGCCAGCGGAATGCTCTCCACCTGCGCGCTCTGCGGAAAACCGCCGCGCAGCAGATACTCGTGAAACCACCCCACCAGCGGGCGGCCTTCCTCGCCCCAGCGCGCGAACTGCCCGGGCTCCCAATCGAACAGCTCCAGCAGCGAACCCTCCGCCGGCAGCGGCGGTGCCGTCAGCTTGCGGATTTGCAGGTATTCAAAGAACGACAGCGTCGCCAGCCGGATCGTCTGCCAGCGGCCCACGCCCGACTCCTGCCCTTCCGCCACGAGCGGTGTCGCCGAGCCGGTCACCGCGATGCGGCGGCGCTTCTCGAAATCCACCTGATGTTTCAGCCACGTCTGCCAGTCCTTCGCCACTTGGATTTCGTCGAGAAACAAATACTCCGGCCCCTCGCGCGCCGGCTCAAACTCCCGCCACAGCTTCAGCAGTGCATCCAGCCCGATGAGCTTCAGCAGCGGATGGTCAAAGGTCGCGTAGAGGATGTTCGTCGGTGTGACGCCGCAGTTCAGCAGTTCATCAATCGCCTGAAGATACAGCGTCGTCTTACCCACCTGACGCGCCCCGCTCAACAGCAGCGCCCGGCCCGCTGGCGGATTCTCCGCCCACGCCGAAATCTCCCGAAACGCCGCCCGCCGCCACGTCGGCAGGTCGGGAAAACGCCCGCCCGCCCACCACGGGTTATACTGGCGGAGCACCGCAAAGAGTTCGGCTTTCGAGGCAATCACGGCAACAATCAGCCAAAAGA
>CAUJJL010000019.1 GCA_963205455.1 Verrucomicrobiota bacterium | reverse complement strand
ACCATGACCACCTTGCTGAAGATGTTACGGTTCTGGGCGCTGAAGGTGCCCACGATCTGTTTGACCGTGTTGTAAACCGTGTTCACGCCCGGGATCGACAACACGGCGCGCTCAGCGAGGTGCCCGAAATAACGACCGATGAAATAGCGGGAAATGTGTCCGAGCAGCGTCACGACACTGACTACCAGGACGGTAGCGAGGATGTTCCAGAGGATCTCCAGGCTTGGATGCTCCCGCAGGCGCTCGGGAAGGTAGAAGAAAAACAAGGGGCGGAAGCGCCCGCCAACCGCCTCGACCAGCCATGAGAATACGGCCCAGGTCACGGCCAGTGGCGCGAGCAGCACGAGTCCCGTGAGGAACGCATTGCGCAGGGAGGCAAGACGCGAAATCGGAGCTGAAGCCATGGAAGGGCTGCAATTTCACCCCTTGTACCGCCTGATGCAATCGCCAACGGAGCGAAGGCAGACTGTCCTCGCAGTTGATTGGCACCCCGAGGCTTTGAGACATTCCCATTTGCATATCGACGGGAAGCGATAAGTTGCGGATTTCACAATGCAGGTTCCGACCCACCTCCACGTCAAAGGCGCTCGGGAGCACAATCTGAAGAATCTCGAGCTGAAGATTCCCAGGGGAAAACTTGTCGTGGTGACGGGTCCCTCCGGATCAGGAAAGTCATCCCTCGCGTTCGACACCATCTATGCGGAGGGCTATCGGAAATACATGGAGTCGCTATCGACGCAGGCGCGGCAGCTCCTTGAGCAGCTCAAGCGGCCGGACGTCGATTTCATTCACGGGCTATCCCCGGTGCTGGCGATCGAGCAGCGCACCGGAAACAACTCCCCGCGCACCACGATTGCCACGGTGACGGAGATCTCGGACTATGCGCAACTCCTGTGGGCGCTCAGGGGCGAGCAGTACTGTCCCAAGGATGGCGGCCGCGTGGTCCAACGGTCTCTCGACGACAATGTCCGGCATGTCCTGACGACGTGCGTGGGAGAGCGCATCCAGATCCTCGCGCCCGCGCTGGTGGCCAAGCCATCGGTCCTGCGTGATGAACTTCCCCGGCTCCGCCAGCGCGGATTTCAGCGCATCCGGATCGGTGGAGCGATCCGCAATCTCGACGAACCCAATCTTGTTCCGATGGGCACGCAGGAGATGACGGTGGAGCTTGTGATTGACCGCCTCGTGGCAACGCCCGACCAGCGCAGCCGCCTTGCGGACTCGCTCGAACTCGCCTTTCGGGAGGGGCAGGATCGCGCATTGATCCTTGCGCAGAAGTCGGGCGACGCTCCCTGGAGGGAGATTCCCCTCAGTCAGTCGCTGGCCTGCGAGTGCTGTGGCGATATTTTTCCACGTCTCACGCCGCGGCATTTTTCCGCGAATCACGCCGATGGTGCCTGTGGCACGTGCGGTGGATTGGGACGCAAACTGCGGTTTGTTCCCGATCTGGTTGTGCCGGATCCGGAGAAGTCCGTGCGCGAGGGAGCGATCAAACCTTGGCGCATCGGGGGAAAGAATCTCATCATCAAGCACAACGCGTTGCTCAAGCAACTTGCCGAACAACTGCCCTTCGATCCTGACAAGCCCTGGAAGGAACTTCCGGAGGACCTGCGGAAGGTGCTTCTGCACGGCGCTGATGAGCGCCTGTTTGCCTTCAAGCTCCGGCGCATGCGTGAGGCGCGCGCGATGCCGTTTGCAGGCGTGATCGCGGACCTGGAGGAGAGCTATCGTGAGACGGACAGCGACGGATTTCGTGCCCGACTGAGCACCTTCATGGTGAGCGGCATATGTCCGGAGTGCCAAGGCACAAGGCTGAATGCCCGCAGTGCGGCGGTCAGAATGCAATCGTCGGAGGGCTCCCTCACGTTCCCGGAATTTCTCTCGCAGGACATCACCCGTGCGGAGTCCCAGGCGGCGATTTGGGTCGAGGACCTCGGCGCGAACGACGCAGTCCGGGAGGTAGTTTCGGGAATTCGGCAGCGCCTGCATTTTCTTTCGGAAACAGGGCTGAGTTATCTGACGCTGAACAGGGACTACGCGACCCTGTCGGGAGGGGAGGCGCAGCGGGTGCGGCTGGCGACGCAGTTGGGCATGGGGCTCATCGGCGTGATATACGTGCTGGATGAGCCGAGCATCGGGCTGCATGCGCACGACAATGAAAAGCTTCTGGAGACCTTGCGCGCACTGCGGGATCGCGGGAACACGGTTCTGGTCGTTGAGCATGACGAGGAGACCATGCGTGCGGCGGACGAACTTATCGAGTTGGGTCCGGAGGCGGGCAGCGAAGGCGGGAGGTTGCTTTTCCAGGGCCCGCCCGCCGAGTGTGCAGCCCTGCCGTTCAAACGTTCGCGGACGGGTCCCTACCTCGCCCGAACCATGGCGGTGACGAAGGACGCGGCAATGAAGTCACCCGACGGTGCATGGCTGACCGTGCGTGAGGCGCGGGAGAACAATCTGCAAGGCATCGACGTACGGTTTCCCATCGGTCTGTTCACGTGCGTGACGGGTGTCTCGGGCTCCGGCAAGAGCACGCTGGTCAACGACATTCTCGCGACGGCGGCGGCGCGGAAACTCAATGGAGCGCGCGCGATGCCCGGAAGGCATCGTCATATTGAAAACCTGGATGCCTTCGAGCGGCTGGTGCAGGTGGACCAGGAGCCGATCGGGCGGAGTCCACGCTCCAATCCGGCAACCTTTACGGGCCTGTTTGATCTGTTGCGCGACCTGTATTCGCGTGTGCCGCTCGCGAAAGTGCGCGGCTACAGGGCCAGCCGGTTTTCCTTCAATGTTCGCGGCGGGCGATGCGAACGCTGCCAGGGGGATGGCATGATCAAGCTCGACATGCTGTTCATGGCGGATGCGTACGCACCTTGTCCGAGTTGCGGTGGCAGGCGTTACAACCGCGAGACGCTGGAGATCCTGTTTCATGGAAGGTCGATCGCTGATGTGCTGGACATGACCGTGCGCGATGCGATTGGGCTCTTTCGCAATATTCCGAAAGTGATCGACAAGCTTGGAACCCTTGAGGCCGTGGGATTGGGCTACCTCAAGCTCGGGCAGTCGGCGACGACATTGTCGGGAGGTGAGGCGCAACGGCTGAAGCTTTCGCTGGAATTGTCCAAGCGCCAGCAGGGAGAAACGCTCTACATTCTCGATGAGCCGACGACGGGCCTTCACTGGGTAGATATCCAGCGCCTGCTCGACCTGCTGTTCAAGCTGCGGGACGCGGGAAACACGATCATCGTGATCGAGCACAATCTCGATGTGATCAATCTGGCGGACTGGATCGTGGACCTGGGTCCTGGAGGAGGAAAAAATGGAGGAAACCTCGTCTATGCGGGAGCGCGCGCGGAGATCGATTCGGTTGACGCGTCCTTGACGGGTGCAGCGCTCCGAAAATGGCGTCGGGCAGCGCGCACGGATGTGTAAGTGAGTCCGTGTTATTGAAGTTGGGGCTCAGTTCCAGGGACGATCGTAGTGGCAGGCGACCTCGTGTCCGGTGGTATCGGGTGTGGGTCTCAGGCGCGGGACCTCCTGCCTGCAGTGGTCGGTGGCGTAGGGACAGCGCGTGTGAAACGGACATCCTGAAGGCGGGTGGATCGGCGAGGGGACGTCGCCCTTGAGCACGATGCGTTCGCTGCGTCGGCGCGGATCCGGCTCGGGGATCGCGGAGATCAGCGCGCGGGTGTACGGATGGCGTGGATCGCGGTAGAGATTTTCAGCATCGGCAAATTCCACGATGTGGCCGAGGTACATGATCGCGATGCGGTCAGACACATGCTTCACCACCGCCAGATTGTGGGCGATGAACAGGTAGCTGAGTCCCATCTCCCGCTGGAGGTCGAGCATGAGGTTCAGCACCTGGCTCTGGATGGAAACATCGAGCGCGGAAACCGGCTCGTCACAGACAATGGCGCGGGGTTCGAGGGCGATGGCGCGCGCGATGCCGATGCGTTGGCGCTGGCCTCCGGAGAATTCAAAAGGGTAGCGGTCCGCGGCGCTCGAAGGCAGGCCGACCTTGTCGAGGAGTCCGCGGACCTTCTCGCGACGGTGGGCAGGATCACCTATGTCATGAATCGCGAACGGCTCCGCGAGGATCTCTCCCACGGTGTGGCGCGCATTCAACGATTCGACCGGATCCTGGAAGATCATCTGCAGGTGTCGCCGATACGGCTTCATCTTGCGGGCGGAGAGTTGCGAGAGATCCTCTCCGTCGAACAGGATCCGGCCGGAGGTGGGACGGAGAAGCCGCACGATGCATTTACCGAGTGTCGACTTTCCACAGCCGGACTCTCCGACGAGCCCGATCGTCTCGCCTGCGCCGACCGTGAATGAAACGCCGTCGACCGCGCGGCAGAAACGGCGGCTGCGCTGGAAGAGCCCCTCCTTCACAGGGAAGTGCATGGCGAGGTTTTCGACCTGGATCAGGGGTTGGCTCATGGCGCGGAAACAAACGGAGGCAGGTCGCGCCAGCGGTGACAGGCCACGGTGTGTTGGGGGGAAACATTCTCCCTGGGAGGCTGGCGCGCGCAGGCGTCGATGCGGAATGGACAGCGGTTCTGGAAACGGCAACCAACGGGGAGTTCGGCAAGGCTTGGCACCATGCCATCGATCACGTTGAGCCTTGATTTTCGAGGCGTCGTGAGGCGCGGAATCGAACTCAGAAGCCCGCGTGTGTAGGGGTGCGCGGGAGCGGCGAAAATATCATCCACGGGTCCCGCCTCGGCAATCCGGCCGCCGTACATCACGACAACGTCGTCGCACATGTCGGCGATGACACCCAGGTCGTGCGTGATGAGGATGATGGCCATGCCCATCTCCTCCTGGAGCGCGTGCATGAGCTCCAGAATCTGCGCCTGGATGGTGACATCCAGGGCGGTGGTCGGTTCGTCCGCGATCACGACCGCGGGCTTGCAGGCGAGAGCCATTGCAATGACGACACGCTGGCGCATGCCGCCGGAAAGTTGATGGGGGTATTCTCCGACCCGGATTTCAGGCGAGGGGATGCCGACCTTGCGGAGCATATCAATCGACATCTCGAGCGCCTGCTTTCTGTCGGAGGTGATATGCAGAAGAAAAATCTCGCTCAATTGTCGGCCGATCGTCTGGACCGGATTGAGGGCGGTCATAGGCTCCTGGAAGATCATGCCGATGCGGCCGCCGCGGATGCGACGCATTTCCTCTGGTGGAAGCGTCGCGAGATTCCTGCCGTCAAACAGGACCTCGCCGCCCCGAATCTTGCCCATCGGCTGTGGCAGCAGCCGCATGATTGACAGCGCGGTCACACTCTTGCCGCAGCCCGATTCGCCGACGATGCCAAGCGTGCGGCCCCGGCGGACCGCAAAGCTGACGCCGTCGACCGCGGTGAGCACGCCGGCGTCGGTGTCGAACGTCGTGACGAGATCGCGCACGTCGATGACGATGTCATTCGGATCGGTTGCGGGCATTGAGGCGCGTGGATTCAAACCTGTCGGAGTGCTGATCCGCAGCTCATTGCTTGTACTGATCGAACGTCTGGATCTGCGTCGGGAAGGTCTTGCCGGAGTTTCGTCCCTCAATGGTTTCCTTCCTCTCCTTCTGGTCGATCCAGTGGACGAAGAACTCCTCCGGGGTGCGGCTCTGGGCGACATTGAATCCCTTCGGCCATTTGATGTAGCGCTGGTAACCCACGCGGTAGAACGGTATGGCCCAGCCATTCACCCATGCGGCATCGTCGTAGATGATCTGCTCAATCTGCGCGGCGTACGACTTGATGTCCTCCATCGTGCTCGCGGCATCGTAGGCTTCGATCAGCCGGTCCAGTTCGGGAATGAATGTGGACGTCATGTTGTTGGTCTGGACGCGGATCTTTTTCGGAGAGGGATTGGGTTTGCCGTCGGAATAGCGCTCGACCGGTTTGCCATTGGCGTCGAAATAGGCGTCCTCGTAGGCGTTGGAGCCATGGTACATCTCCCAGTATCGCGGGTAGGCTTCAACGGAGCGGGAGAGAGCAATCAGTGCGATCTCGTGATTCTTCTCCTGGAACTTCTTCCAGCCGGTGGATTGATCAAGTACCTCCAGATTCAGCTCCAGCCCCGCCTTAAGCGCCTCCTGCTTCAGGATGGGCAGCATGTCGCGAAGGTCGGGACGGTAAGACGACAGGGTGAAAGAAAGCCGACGCCCTGCGGCAGTCTGCAGCACTCCGTCCTGGCCCTGCACCGTAAAGCCCGCCTTGGCAAAATGCTCGCGGGCCAGTTGGGGATCGAAGGGGCGGGCCATGAGCGTCGGGTGAACGCGAAACGGATAACCATCCGACCGCGTGTTCATGCGCACGGCGTCGCCCCGGAAGAACTGCTTGCAGACGAGATCAAAATTGGTCGCGTACTGGATGCCCAGCCGGACTTCGAGGTGATCGAGCTCGGGTTTCGCGCGATTGATCCAGAGTCCCCAGTCCGGACGCGGGATGTTGTTGTAGAACGTGGCCTTTGCGATGTAGCCGGCCGTGACCGCGGGGTGCTGGTTTGAAATGGTTTCGTACCAGAATTTCGGCTGCGAAAGCGGGAACATGTCGAGATCGCCACGAGCGAATGCCTCGGCGCTCTTGTCCGGGTCGCGAATGATTTCCAGGCGATACCGGTCGGGATTGAATCGCCCACGGTAAAACCGCTTGTCCTTCGCCCACCAGTTATCGAGTCGCGTAAAAGTGATCGATCGGCCCTTGTCGAGGTCCTTGTCCTTGAGGATGTAGGCGGCTGTTGTGGGAAGGAAGCGCCATTGGTAGCGCTCGAGCCAGCCGGGACCGAAGTCCTTCATTGCATGACGCGGGTACAGGCTGAAATTGCTGTAGGCGCTGGCGAGGTCCGGTTTGTTGGCGAACATCGTGAGCGCGAAGGTCATCTTGTCGTATACCGTCAGCGTTTTGTATTTCGTCGTATAGAAATTATTGTACCAAGGTTCATTGAGGTTCGGACTCCTCATGAAATAGAAGAGGAAGATGACATCATCGGTCGTGATGGGCACGCCATCCGACCAACGGGCATCGGGGTCGATGCGATAGTAGACGGTGGCGGAGCTTGAATCGACCGCCCATTCCTTGGCCACTCCAGGAAACACCTTGCCCGGAAGGTTTGGATGGTCCTGGAGGATACGGACTGTCGTGAAATCCAGAAGGTACTGACGGATTCCTCCGGTGGCTTCCGGTCCGATGGTGCGCAGGGTGCGCGGGAAGTCCTGCTGATAGTAGGTGAAGGTTCCGCCCTTCTCGGCATTGGGGTCTGCGAATTCGGGGAGGTCTGATCCGTCTTCCCATTTTAGATTCGTCGGAACGTCCGCGAGAGTCTTGAAAACGTAGAATTCCGGCTGATCCTTGAGCGTTTTCGCGAGATCCGCTTCCATGTCCGGGGCCGAAGCATCGACTTTGGTCGACGATCCTGCTGCAGACGGTTCCTTCCTGCCGCATGCAGAAAGTGCCAGCAGGGCGCAGAGCGCGGCGAAGATTGGGAGAATGCGGGACGGGCGGAGGGAACGGCGATCTGAACTCATTGGTACGTGGTAAATTTCTTGGGATCGAAGGCCTCGCGTATGGCTTCACCGACAAAGGTGACGAGCACCAGTACGCTCACGAGTGCGCTGAACGCGGAGACAACGATCCAGGGTGAATTGAGATTGGAAGTGCCCTGGCGCAGGAGTTCCCCCCAACTGGGTGTTGGAGGAGGCAGCCCGAAGCCCAGGAAATCAAGCGCGGTCAGCGAACTGATGGCGCCGGCGACGGTGAACGGGACGAAAGTCACCAGTGTCGAAAGGGTGTTTGGAAGCACGTGTCGGAAAATGATTCGCCCGGGAGATGCGCCGAGAACCTCCGCGGCGTGAACGTAGTCGCGCGCTTTTTCGCGGTAGGTGGCCGAGCGCATATAGTAGGTCATGCTGGTCCAGGAGAAGAGGACAACGATGGCGAGCAGGACCCAGAGCTTCATTCCGATGCCTGCGGACGAAACGACTGACGCGACAATGATGACGACAAAAAGGAACGGAATATTGGACCAGATCTCGATCAGTCGCTGGACGAGAAGGTCAAACCAGCCCCCGAAATAGCCCATGAGGCAGCCGACGGCGATGCCTATGAGGTAGGTCAGCGCCATGAACGAGACTGAGAAAGCCAGGGCGTTGCGGAAGCCGTAGAGCAGGCGCGCAAGGATGTCCCGATTGATCTGGTCGGTGCCCAGGTAGTGTCCCTTGGCAAAATCCGGCGGGCGAGGGCGAAAGATTTCTCCGGGGTAGCAATTCTCCGTTGGGCTGTAGGGAATGACGGGCAGCACGACACGGTTATCCGTGCCGGCGAAGTGTTTCCTGAGGTCGCGGTAGTTGACCTCGTAGTCGTAATCGAGTCCGAACTCTCGCCCTGTGTGCACGGCTCCGTAGGTCGGGAAATGCCAGGTCCCTTCGTACCTGACGGCCAGCGCGCGGTTGTTCACAAGCAGTTCCGCCACCAGGGAAATCACAACCAGCCCGCAAAGGATCAGGAAGGAGACATATCCCCGCCGGACCTGCCGGAAGCGGCGGAGCTTCTTGCGGGTGAGTGGATTCAGACGCGGGAAAAGTTGTGGCATGTCAGACTTACTTGAAGCGGACGCGGGGATCGATGATCGCCACCAGGACGTCGGAGAGAATGTGTCCGATCAGGATCAGCATCGATGAAATCAGCAGGACACCCATGACCGTCGGGTAATCGCGATCAGTGACTGAGGTGTAGCCGAGAAGACCCATGCCGTTGATATCGAAAATCGTCTCTATGAGGAACGAGCCCGTGACCAGAAGCGAGAACTGCTGGCCGAGATGTGTGGCGATCGGAATGAGTGAATTGCGCAGGGCATGCTTGACCACTGCGGCGCGGAAGGAGACTCCCTTTGCGACGGCGGTCCGGATGAAATCCGCAGCGAGATTGTCCATGAGGTGGTTTTTCATCAGCAGCGTGACGAGGGCAAAGCTGCCGACAGTATAGCAGAACAAGGGCAGGGCAGCGTGGTGCGCGAAATCCCCGATCTTGCCGAACAGGCTGAGATCGTCGAAATCCCTTCCCGTGAAACCACCCATGGGAAACCACCTCAGCCGGGCCGCGAGATAGACCACCAGGATTGCACCGAGTGCGTACCCAGGTATGGCATATCCTGTGAAGACGAGGGCGGAAGTGATGTTGTCGATCGGCGTGCGGTGTTTGATGGCCTTGATCACACCCAGCGGGATGCACACCGCGTAGACCAGGAAGAGGGTTATCAGGCCGTAGGTGAGTGACACGGGAATACGATCCATGATGATCTGAAGCACCGGTTCCCCGAATCGGTACGACATGCCGAAGTCGCCTGTGACGATTTTTTTCAGCCAGAGCAGGTAGGCGGTGACCGGAGGCTGATCGAAACCGTAGTACGCCTTGAGCTGGGCCATCTGTTCCTCGGAAATCGCGCCCCGTCCGGTGTCGGCCCGCCCCCCACCCATGTCTCCCATCTGGGCCTCAATCAAGGAGCGCTCCAGCGGCCCTCCAGGCACGACGCGTGTGATGAGGAACACGATGAGCGTGATCCCGAGCAGGGTGGGAGGGATCAGAAGAAATCGGCGTAGGAAATAATCCCGCATGCGTGGTATCTTTGGGCGAAGGCTGGCAGGTAATCGCCGCGCAACTTTTGCATCAGCGCAAGCGCTGAGGCGGTATTTTGGGCGCAATAGTACCTTTTTCCCACATTCAGGTCATCTTTTTCTGTGCGGATTGAATCCTGAACCCATCCGATCCCGTATCTTGGGAATGCATTTCCTGAATTCCGCAGGGAGGAATGGCTGGAGCCGGGACAGGCTTTCCGGAACCTTCCTTTCCCGCGATTGACTATGATGAGAGGATGCCTTTACTTGCAACTCTGGGGCGACAATCCCGCGTGACGACCGTGTTACCCCTTTTGCGTTTACTTTCAAAATCGGGATAAACTACAAGATTTGAACGATGGAAGATTTAGTTGCGAACAGGGGACCGGCGCCAACGAAGGAGGAGGCTGCCCCGAAGCCATTCACTCCGGAAGATGAGGTCGCCCTTCGCGAAGCTCTCAAGCGCTGTTCACCAGCCACGGTGGAAGCAGCGGTTACCTATCGCCGTATCCGCGACACCGCGCAGTTGCCGACAATTGTCATCGGAGTGATTGAGCGGTATGTCGAATCAGAACTCAGACCCAAGCTGCGCGAGGGCGACGATGAGCTTCGCCTCGTGGAGGATCTTGGGGTCGATTCGTTGACGATGATGGAAATTGTCATGTTGGTGGAGGAGACGATCCAGGTGCAGACGAACAACGATGAACTGCGGGGGCTACGCACCGTTGGTGACGTGAAGACTTTCATCGATTGCAAAGTGAAAGGCCTGCCGATCCCGAAACCGGCGAAATTCATTCCGCTGGAGCAGATCGCGAGCGTGATGCCTGTGCAGCCACCATTCCTGTTCGTGAGCGAGGCTCAGGTGGGCGCCCATTCGGCTCAGGGCAAGTACAAGCTGACCGGGCAGGAATTTTTCCTCCAGGGGCATTTCAAGAACAACCCGATCCTGCCTGCGTCGATCATGCTCGAGGCACTTGGACAACTTGCGGTTTTGTTTCTCATTGAAGGCTCGTTGGGTGAGGAGGGGAAAGCCGTCGATTCCAGCAAGATTTTCTTCACGAGCTGTGAAGGCGTGCGGTGCCACCGCATGTGCCGGCCGGGTGATGTGCTGACGCTTTTCGTCAAGCCGAAGCGGGTGAAGTCGCCGTTTGCCACGTTTGAAGGATCTATCCGTGTCGGTCAGGAAAAGGCCGCCGTCGTCGAGGAGATGACCCTTGCCTTTGCCTACGCCGAAGCGGTCGCGCAACCGGCCGCGGTTGCGGATGCGCCCGCGAGCGTTGCTCCGGTACTCAAGTCTTCTTCCGAAACTGCAGCCCCTCCGCTTGCGGCGGCTGTCAGAGCCTAGTCTGTTTACCGGCCGCCCGCCTGAGGTCGGTCCGCGCCAGCACTGTCATCGTCATGCCCAAGGTCTATGTCACTGGTCTCGGGTTCATAACCAGCATTGGGAACGACCGTGCCGAAGTCACCCGTTCACTGCGGGAGATGCGTCATGGCATGGTGGTTTATCCGCCGTTTCAGCGTCCCGACCTTCCTGTGAAGGTTGCTGCGCCTGTTCGCGGATTCAGTGTTGAGTCGACCGATCCCGAGGATTGGACCTTTCCGGCGGGTTACCGGATCAAACGGGAGGTCCTGAGAGGGCTGGGTCCAAACTCGCTCTACGCCTACTGTGCGATGATTCAGGCGATTGCGGATGCAAAACTTTCGGAACAGGAGATCTCGAATCAACAGACGGGCCTCTATGCGGCCTCCGCAGGATCCCCAGGGCTGCTCTACCGGCTGCTCACGCAGATGCACGCGCAGGGAGTAATGCGTTGCCCGCCACTTGGCATCGTGGCGGCGATCGCGGGCACGGTTCAGTTCAACCTGGTTGCGCATTTCAAGATCAAGGGCGCCTCGACCGGCTTTTCTTCCGCATGCGCTTCCTCATCCCACGCCATGGGCTTCGCCTATGACGAGATTTCCCTTGGGAGGCAGTCTCGGATGTTTGTCGTGGGTGCCGAAGATGGAAACTACGAGACCATCGCGCCGTTTGCAGGCATGCGTGCGTTGTCGCTCAGCACCGACCCGGACAAGGCCTCGCGTCCATTTGACATCGCGCGCGACGGCTTTGTCGGCACCGGCGGTGGAGTGGTGCTTGTTTTGGAAAGCGAGGACGAGGTCGCCCGCAGGGGAGTCACCCCCTATTGTGAAGTGGCCGGGTGGGGACAGGCCTCGGACGGTCACAATGTCGCCATTTCCCACCCCGAGGGAGATGGACTGCGCCGCGCCATGGAACTCGCGCTCAAGTGCTCAAAACAGGAGGCCGCGGACATTGATTATGTCAATGCGCATGCCACCTCTACGCCGATCGGGGATGTGTCCGAAGTGAAGGCATTGCGTGCCGTGCTGGGGCCCCGTGCCGCGCAGACGGCGGTGAGCAGCACCAAGGCGCTCACTGGTCACGGACTGTCGCTCGCCGGAGCCATGGAGAGCGCGTTTTGCGCGCTGGCGATCAAGGACGGGTTCATGCCTGGATCTGCCCATATCACGCGGGTTGATCCCGAATGCGAGGGTATCCACATTCTTCGTACAACGTCGGACGTACAGCCTCATGTTGTCTTGAACAACAGCAGCGGGTTTGGCGGTGCAAATGTGTGCGTTGTCCTCCGACGCGCGTGAACACTTCCCCGCAGTCCGACCTGGAGGCGCAGCGATCGCGCGAAGGACTGGCGCGTCGATTTCCTCGGGCATTCATCACAGGTGCCGGTAGCGGGTTGGGATTGGCATTCACCGAATGCCTGTTGAATGCGGGAGTACGTGTCTGGGGTACAAGCCGCGAACTGTCCCGGCTCCGGACCCTGGTGGGGCGGCACGGGTTCACTCCCGTGGTGCTCGATCTCGAGAAAGGTGATGTGGCCGAACAGGCTTTCCTTTCTGCAGCAGACCAGGCGGAGGGGGCGTTTGATCTCCTGATCAACAATGCCGGGTTTGGCCGGTTCAGCCCCTTTGTGGATGCCGAATTTGCGTCGTGGTCCCGTCAGCTTGATGCGATGCTCATGAGCACCATGCGCATCACCCATCTCTTTCTTGGGCGACTGAGAGACCGAGGCGAGATGCGGGGAGGAATCGTGAATGTCTCCTCAGTGGCTGTGGATTTTCCGCTGCCGCATTTGAGCGGCTACAATGTGGCAAAGGCGGGATTGTCGGCCTTCAGCGAGAGTTTGATCTTTGAAACGCGCGGCACGGAGGTCATGGTTGTCGATTTTCGACCCGGTGATTACCGCACGGCATTCAACCAGTCCATGTCACCCACAGCCCTCCTGACCCGTCGACCCGGTCTTGCTCCGATCTGGCGAAAGCTGGAGCACAATCTGAACACAGCACCCTTTCCGGTTCGTGCGGCGAGGGATCTCGAACGGGCTTTGCTTAGGGGAAAGAGCGGAACTGTGCGGAGCGGCTCGCTTTTCCAGACCGCGATCGCTCCGTTTCTTGCCCGTTTCGCGCCGCTTGCACTGAAGAGGGCATTGATGGCGCGGTATTTTGGAGCGTCCTGACTCGTGGACCAGGTTCGAATCCTAGTTCTGACGTCCAGCACCGGCGGCGGTCACGATGCGCGGGCCGAGGCGATGGCAGAGTGGTGTTTCCAGCTCTACCGTCACGGCGTCGACGTGCGTATCGAGCAGATGCTGGAACGATCCTCGGTGATAAACCGTGGCGGAGTGAATCTCTACAACTGGATTCAGAGGCGGCTGCCGATGCTGCACGGCATCTACTATTCGATCATCGAACTGCTGGCGATCCTCAACCGGCGCACCGTTTCTCTCGGAAGAGGCTATTATGTCAAGGTGCTGCGGGAATATCGGCCCCATCTCATCTTCAGCGTGCATGACTGCCTGAACCGCGGCTATTTCCAGGTCGCTCGGAAGGAACTCGGGACTGACAACGTGCGGTGCGTCACCTATTGTGGTGAGTTCTCCGGCGGGTGGGGTTACTCCATCAATTGGATCGAGCCGTCCGCGGACCTGTATTTCTCGCGAACGCCGACTGCACGGGACTACGCCGTGCGCAAGGGGATGCCTCCCGAGCGGTGCCGGGTGCGTGGTCACCTGATGCGACCCCGTTCGCATCTCGAGTTCATGAGCGTGGCCGAGTGTGCGAAGTTTCGCTTGAAGCGCCTCGGTCTAAAACCCGGGCTGTTCACGGTTTTTCTGGCGACCGGGGGCAATGGTGCAAACAACCATTTTTCGTTCCTCCCCGCGCTGCTTCCCTTTGCCCGATCCGTTCAGGTCATTGTGATCTGCGGAAGGGACAAGGAGACCTTCCATCAAGTCATGCATTGGCGGTCGAGCCATCCAGCGCTCAACCTCTATGTTGAGGGATACTCCGATCAGGTGCACCTCCTTATGCAGGTGAGTGATGCGATCGTGACACGAGGTGGCACGACGACATGCGCGATGGCACTGCACTTCAGGTGTCCGATCCTCTTCAATGCCTACGGCGGGATCATGCCCCAGGAAAGCCTCACCTGGAAATTTTTCCGCAATGGTGCGGGCTCGGAAAAGGTTGAGAATGCGGAGGATTTCAGCCGGATCGTGCGCAACTGGATTTCCGATCGAGGCGTGTATGCCGCCTATCGGGAGCGGTTTGTTTCGCTCCGGTACGAGGAGGATCCGACGCTCCTCATCGATGAGGTCGTGGGTCTCGCCAGTGCGACCGCGGGCGTTGCGCTCGAGCGAGAGGTCTTTCCTCCAGCCAATGGAAACGGCCTGCGTCAAAAACCGTAGAAGGAGGAATTCATTGTGAGCCCGCGCCCCCTAACGGTTGCGTATCTTTTCACGACGTTTCCAAAGTCCACCGAGACGTTCCTCCAACGCGAAATTCTCGCCATGCAGGCGCTGGGCGTCGATCTGCGGATTCATTCTCTTTGGCAGGGAGGCGGCACCTTCAACGGAATCGAGGTCCGGAGGTTTCGATTGTGGCGGCTAATTTCCCTGATCTGGATCATTCCATGGGTCACCGTGACGCGATGGGATCTGATGTCGCAGCTGCTGCGCGGACTGTTCACCCGCCGCGCACCTTCGTGGATCAATTTCTGGGAAAACATGCTGGGCGCGGGTTTTGCGGGGGTGATGGCGGGGGAGTTTCGCCGACAGAAACCCGACCTGGTACACGCAGCCTGGGCGGGCGGACCTGCGACCGCGGCATGGATTCTGTCGCGATTGACAGGGATTCGTTTCAGTTCGGCGGCGCATGCCTACGATATTTACGAGCATGGGGGCGACTGGTGGCTCATGGAGAAACTGCGCGACGCCGCGTTTGTGCACACGTCGACTGAGATGGCGTGTGCGACGCTGGCATTTCGCGGACTCGACCGGGCGCGCATCCAGGTGATTCGCCGTGGACTTGTCAGGTTCCCAGCATTCAAAGCACTGCGTGTCACGCGCGATCCCATGCGCATCCTCTGCATCGCTCGTCTCGTGGAGAAGAAGGGCATCACGCGACAACTGGAAATCTATGCCGCCCTGCTGCGTGCGGGCATGCGGTTCGAAGCCAGGATAATCGGAGATGGGCCGCTCAGGGATTCCTTGATGCGGCAGTGCCGGGAGCTGTGTCTCGAAGGGCTCGTGAGATTTTGCGGGCACTGCACGCAGGAGGAGGTTGCGGCTGCGCTGGCATGGTCGGACGTTCTCATTCACACCGGTGTTGTCGCCCCAAGTGGCGACAGGGACGGCCTGCCCAATGTCATTCCCGAGGCGATGGCTGCGGGCGTATTGGTGGTGACATCCCCGGCGGCGGCGACGACGGAGGCCATTTCGGATCGCGAGAGTGGGCGAGTAGTGCCGATGGAAGACCTGGGTGCCTGGGTGAACGCGATGCGGGAGTTGAAGGAGGATTCCCTTTTCTGCGATCGGCTACGACGTGCGGCCCGTGCGTGGGTGGAGAGAGAATTCGACGCCCATCTCAATGCCTCGCGGCTTCATCGTCTCTTCATGGATGCGCGTGTCGAGATTCACCGCGATGGGCCGCCGGGAAGGTAGTTGTCGAAACAGGAAACTCAGGGGAAACTCGCTTCGATGGTATACTTCGACATCACCAAATCCGGAACGGCGCGGCATCGTTCTGGACTGACCCGGGTGAGCGCGCGTCTGCGCGACGAATGGAGCGGTGACATGACACCTGTCGCCTGGGGACGATGGAACCGGCAAATGGGACCGGAGGACTGGTTCGTCACTCCTGAAGTGTTTTCGGCCGAGGACCGCCCGGGGTGGTCGGAATGGCTCGCTGGCGTGCGCTGTCGCCGGGCCGCAGTCTATCATGATGCGATACCCCTGAAGTTTCCGCACATTACCTGGCCGCAAAGCGTCGCCCGCCATGCCCTGTACATGAAGCAGCTTGCGGCGTTTGATCATGTCTTTGCGGTGTCTGAAGCGAGCCGGATTGAACTTCTTGAATTCTGGCGGTGGCAGGGTGTGAAGCCGCAAGGATCGGTTACGGTTCTCGCGCTGGGTGCCGACGGCATTCGAATTCAAAGGCCGAATATTCGTATCGATCCACCGTCGCCGTCCCTGCTCGTCGTGGGCATACTGGAGCCCCGAAAGAATCAGATCTTCGCATTGCGCGTGGTCGAACGCCTATGGGAGGAGGGACTGCCGGTGACTCTGCATATTGTGGGTCGGGTGAATCCTCATTTCGGTTCGCCGACACTCCGCCGGATCAAGGCGCTTCAGAAATCCGTTCCCGGGCGCGTGACCTATCATGTGGCGGCGGACGATCGCAAACTTGCGAAGCTCTACAGCCGGTCGCGGCTGACACTCTTCCCGACGCTTGCAGAAGGCTGTGGGCTTCCACTGTTGGAATCACTCTGGTTCGGCGTTCCCTGCCTCTGCAGCGACCTGGCTGTCCTTCGCGAGAATTCGGTACAGGGTGGATGTGTCAGTCTCCCGGTGGGGGACGTTGAAGCCTGGGTTGAAACATCGAAGCGGCTCCTGACGGATGATGCCGGGTGGCTGCGTCTGGCTAGCGAGGCGCTCCGGCGCACGCTGCCCACGTGGGCCCAGGCAGCCAGCGCGATTCGCGAGCGCTGTGGGCCGAATCTTCGGGTTACAGGGACTTGACTGCGTAAGCCATCGCCTCGCCGACGCGTTCAAGCTGCTCGTCGGTGTGCATGGCGGAAATGGCGGTGCGGATCAGGTCCTTGCCGGGCGGCACCGCGGGTGCGATCGACATGACGGTGAAGACACCCTTTTCCATCAGCGCGCTCCAGAAGCGGTAGGCGAGTTCGCGGGTTCCCAGCACGATTGGGACGGCGGGTGTGTCGGTCTCCCACGTGTCGAGTCCCAGGCCCTTCAGCATTGCCACATAGCGTCGCGTGTTTTTCCAGAGGCGATCGAGATGCTCGGGCTCCGACTGCATGAGTTCGAGCGCAGTCTTTGCTGCAGCGGCCTGGGAGGGGGCAATGGCTGCGGAAAAGATCGTCTGTTTGGAGTGGGTTCGCAGGTACTCGATGGCTTCGCTTGTGCCCGCAACAAATCCGCCGGTACTTGCCAGCGATTTTGAGAGGCTGCCGCAGATGAGGTCGACCTTCTCATTGAGTCCGAAGTGATCGACGGTGCCTCGGCCCTGGTGTCCGAGGACCCCAAATCCGTGTGCGTCGTCGAGGACAATGAAGCAGTTGTACTCCTCTGCGAGTGCGACCAGTTCCGGCAACCTGGCGACATGTCCCTCCATGGAGTAGACCCCCTCGACAACGAGCATCTTGGGAGCATCAGGATTTGCGCTTGCGAGCACCTCACGCAGGTCTTCGGGATTATTGTGGGAAAAACGTTCGACCGAGGCGTGGGAAAGCCGGATGCCATCCCACAGGCAGGAGTGGAGATTCTTGTCGGCGAGGATCAGATCACCCTTCTGGGCGAACGTGGTGACGCTCGTCATGACGGAGAGGTACCCTGCCGAGTGGATATGGCAGGCCTCGCGTCCGAGGAAGGATGCCAGCGCGCTTTCGAGTTCCAGGTGAAAACCACGCGACCCATTTGAGGGCCGTGCGCCGGTCGTGCTGGTGCCCCACTGAAGGACAGCCGCGCGCGCCGCCTCCATGACCTTGGGATGAAAGGAGAATCCGAGGTAGTCGTTGCTCGAAAGCATGATCATCTCCCGGCCATCGAGAGTGACGCTCGTCCCCTTTTGCGCATCCATCGAATGATAGTACGGCGCGTACTTGAGGCGCATCTTCGTCGCATAGTCGTCGCGGCAGCGTTCGATCCACGCCTTCTTGTTTTTTGTGAACAGGGAAAACGCCATGTCAGGTCGGGAACGCTAGGGGCCGGCGGGAACGCGTGGCAAATGGTTTCACCCGCTGGAGAGGGAACGCGTTTTCAGCGAATTCATCCAGGTGAGCAGATCGCTGGCATAGGTCGCCCAGGATTTCTGCGTCCGCTCCTTCGCTGCGAACGACAGTCGCAGGTATTGCTCAGGATTGGCAAGCAGCCAGGCGATGGCGGAAGCTAGGGAGGCGGAGTCGACAGAGGGAAGAGCGAGGCATCCGCCGTCGCGCGAGGCTTCGCCGAGGGCTCCTTGTGCGGAGCAGATGCAGGGTTTTCCGTAACTCAGGCTTTCAAGAACGGGGAGTCCAAAGCCTTCCATACGGGACGGGTAGACCGTGAACGCGCACTCGTGATACGCGGCGCTCAGGGTCTTCTCGTCGGCGGCTCCGTCGTAGCGAAGTGGACGGCCCGTGTTCTGCAGGGCATGCACGCGTTGCAGGGCTGTCTTGCCGGTTTCCGGATGTGCCATGCCGACGAGGCGCAGTTCGAAACGATGACCCTGCGTCCAAAGGGTTTCGCAGGCCTCGAGAAGAGCCAAGTGATTCTTTCTTCCTTCCAGGGTTCCCACGCAGAGCACCACCGGAAAGCGGGTGTTGCGCCCGAGGACCGGATCCGCTTTTGGCGCATCCACAGCCAGAGGAAGCGTTGTCACCTCCGGGGTATGCGGAATACCCAGCCACCGCCACCAGTCGACGAGGGCATTGCGGGAATCCTCGGAGACAGCGGCAATGCCGTCGAATGTCAGAAGTTCGCGCAGATAGGCAGGAAATCGCGCGATTGTCTTGGTGGGGGTCAATTCGGGAAGTTTGAGTGCGATGGCGTCATGAAACAAGGCGACGCGCGGCCCCATGATTCGCCGGCTGAGGTTAGGAAGCTGCACCGCGATTTCTGCAGAGAAAATTTCAGGCACGATCAACCGCGATGTCGGCGCCAATGATGGCGCTGATTTGTTCGTCCACCGTTCGACTCGTCCGCGAATTTTCCAACTCAGCGGCCAGCGTGCGCCGCGATGGGTGCCCGTTGTCTCATCCGAAAGCGCTTCGGACTCGAAAGGCAACAAGGCGCGCCACGCCTGCCGAAAGGGGTCCCATGTCACAGCGCAAACCTCCTCGCGCTGACTTGCCGCAAGGGCGGAAAACAGTGAGCGCGACACCTTCTGCACGCCTGTGCGTGCCCGCGTGTGGCTGGTGTGGCTGAGGTCGATGAGAATCATGGCGTGGCGGTCAGCGTGGAGGTCGCGTCGCGGATGCCCAGACACAAATTGACAAGGTCCCTCACCTTGAAATCAGCGTGAAACATCTGAGGTCCCGGGCTGCTGCCAGCATCCCTCGTTCCGATCATCGAAAAAGTCAGCCCGGGTACCGCAGGGACAGATGAGCCGGGCCGGCAGGAATCATTTTGACGCCACGGACTGCCAGGCAGCATTGGCGCGTGTGGGTTCATTTTTGCGGCGAAGTGTTGAGGGCGGCATCGTCGATGGGTGAAAACGAAAGCCTGCGCAGGGAGAGCCCCAGGAGCCGACGATCGTCGGATCCGCGAAGTCGGGCGGGTGAGCGTGCATCCGGAAGCTCAAACACGATCCGAACGGGATTGTGCAGATTCCACACCTGAGAAGGGATGCGAGCGGTGCAGGTTGAGAGCTGGCGAATCTGCCATTCGGCTACCGTCATGCCATTGACGACAAAATTTGCG
>CAUJJL010000018.1 GCA_963205455.1 Verrucomicrobiota bacterium | reverse complement strand
TGCGCGAATGGCGCTGGAATGTGATCACCAACTATACGTTTGACCGCGCCTCTCGTTTCCACGGGTGGAATGTCGGCGGTGCGGCCCGCTGGCAGGACGAGGTCGGTATCGGATACCCAATAATCGATGTCCAGATCGACGGCAAGACGCAGGCAGTCCCCGATCTAGCCAAGCCGTACATGGGGCCATCCGACCTGAAGTTCGACGCCTGGATTGGCTACACCCGAAAGCTTTGGAACAAACGCGTCCTGTGGAATGTGCAATTGAACATCCGCGACGTCCTCGATGAGGACGACCTTGTTCCGGTGATGGCGCAGCCGGACGGTTCCGTCGCCGCCTGGGTCGCCCCGCAAGGTCGCCTCTTCACCCTGAGGTCGACCCTCAGCTTCTGAGTCAGTGACACGCATCGGTGGCCCGCGAAGGATACCCCTTCGCGGGTCAACAAAGATGCTCGAGATCGAAAGGCGCGATTCCGATCCAGTCTCGCATTCTGCCGTCGCAGCGAAGCAATTGCTCCAAATCTGAGCCCCTTCAAGGCCAGCGGAACGGCCTCCTATCGCAGCTTCCTCAGGACAAAACCAGGCTCTGTGCGCGTGGCCCGCACGCCAAAGTTTGTCTCCAGCAGGTGGACAAACGTCTCCACCCGGTCCGCGCGAAATAGGCCGCTTACCCTCAGTTCCGCAAGGTCGCGATCTTCAATCGTAAGCTTTACCGTGTTGTACTGATTGAGCAGCTCGACGGCCTTTTCAAGAGGTGTCTCGGTAAACTCCAGACGAGGAATCCGCCACGAAAGCATCTCCGAAATTTCTTCGGCCGGGACGGCTGCCTCCGCCAGCGAAACCTCGTGTCGCTTGACTTCCCGCGGCACAACCACCTTTCGACCCGCGGAAACCAGCGCCATCGGAGTCGTCGCAGATTGAGCCAACCTGGCTTCCGACGCCTCGGGTTGTTCCACAACGTTTGTTTCCTCAACCGCAACCGTGCCCTGTGTCACAATGAGCGCCAGGGCACCGGTATCCATCTGCACGCTGAAGGCCGTGCCCACCGCACGAAACTCAACGGTCCCGGCCACGACGCAGAACGGACGCCCAGCCTGATGCGCCACCTGGAAATGGGCCTCGCCTTGCTCGAGCACGACCTGACGCCTGGTCGCCGTGTATTCAACGCGGATTCGTGACTCGGGCTTGAGTTCAACCACGCTCCCGTCTTCGAGAAGCCTTTTTTCCGGCGCGAGGACCAATATGCCTTCGGTCCGCAGAGGATCGTGCGAGGTGCGCACCCAAAAAAACGAGGTAAAGGCAATCGCCACGATCGCCGCGGCAGAGACCAGCCGGACCCCTTGTCGCCTCACCCGTCTTCTTCGCAGTCCTTCCAGAATCTGTCCGGCCTGCCCGCTCAACCGTGGCCGATCCAGGCTTCCCCAGGCGCGCTCGTGGCGCACCATCGCTTCCTCATGCCGGGGATCCGCCTTCACCCAGCGCGTAAACTCTTCCTCCTCACAATTCGAGAGCCCTGCCTCGCGGCGGAATACCCATTGCGCCGCAAGCCTCTCAATCATCTCGGAATCTGCTCTGTTTGAAAACACAGCGAAGTAAACAACCTACCCCAATCCCCGCTGCCTAAGAAACTCCTCGCAGCGCCTCACTCCCTTGGCTCCGTGGATGTGCACCGTGCCCTCTGAAATACCCAGACGGGAAGCGATCTCCCGGGGAGAAAGCCCGTGCAGCTTGCGAAGGATCACCACTTCCCTGCACCGGGGCGGGAGCGCCTCGATCGCTTCAAGAAGCAGGTCCATCTCTTCCTGGGTGCAGGCCCTCTCCATGGGACTGTCATGGTGCGAAGCGACATTCAAACACGTCAGATCCGGAAGCGCCTCAATCGGCGAAACGGTTTGGCTGCGCAGTGCATCGATAGCCAAATTACGAGCGACCTTGTAAAGAAAACTGCGCGCGCAGATCAAGGGACGAAAAAGATGCCGACGCCACACCCGAACGTAGGACTCCTGAACCACGTCGTCCACATCACGAATCGAAGGGAACGCGCCTCGCAGATAGGATCTCAATTCGGTTCTGTGAACATGAACCTCGTTCGCAAACCATGCCGATTGATCACTTGCCGACCCAAGATCGGGAGTCCTCAATTCATTCATATCGGCAGGAGGGATAATCCCATGGCAGATCCATTGCTATGGCATCTGCCCCGCCCGTCAATTCGTGAGGAGCCCCATCGCCAAACTCCATGCGTTGTCAGAAAGAGAGGGTCCCCTTCGATATCATCAAGGCCTTGCACCTTGGAATCTACCGGGTCGAACCACCACAATGACAAAGATGATTGTCCTGAGGCAAATGTGCCTCCCGTGAGCAGCCCCCTCGCCAGGTACGGTGTGAGTGGGTGAAGGACTGGGTCTTGTATTGGCTTGATCGGCGTGCCTCCGACTTCTTCAACAAGGGGTCCCGTCGCCTCGACGCCGATCCGAAACCGCGGAGTCCAATGATCTCGCCATGGCTGCAGGAAGAAGCCAACGATCCACTCAGCCAAAGACGCTCAATCCGCGACCTTCTGCTCAGAAATCAAAGCGAATGGCAAAAGGAAGCCCACATCCTCCCTGCGATGGAACAAAGACTTCCGTACGGACACCCCTAGAGTTGGTGGAGTCCCCACAGGAATCTTTTCCAAAAATAATTTCTAACCCAGTATCAATTTTTGACGGGTCGTCCGTGTTGAAGGTTGCCGCGAGTTTTTTTCGCCGACTATCCGCACGACATGCCCACCACTCTCTCCTGGTCCTGCTCCTGGCCTCCTGCCTGCTGCCACGCGAGGCCAGAAGTTCCGACACCCCAGGAATCGATTTTGACCTTCCCGCGGATACGGCGGACGCATCGCTCAAGCGATTTTCACATCAGTCCGGATGCGAGGTCCTCTTTGCGTCTCATCTTGTCCGAGGCGTCAGGACCAACCCGGTCAACGGGAAGTTGTCCGCAGGCGAAGCCATCGATCGCATGCTTGAAAACACCGGTCTTGTCGCCGTCCACGATGGAACGAGCGGTGCGTTCTCCGTGAGGCTGGAACCCCACCCGAAAGAGAAGCAAACAGCCCAACAGCCACCTGCAGCAAAGTCCAAACCCAACACCCAATCCAACACCAAGAACATGATCAGGAAGAACCTTTTCAGCAGACTGGCAGCCTCGGCCCTTCTGTTACTCTCCCCCACAGTGAAAGCCGCCGTAGGCACCGGCACGATTGAAGGCCGAGTGTTCAATCCACGCAGCGGTGCCGTTGCGGAAAACGCGCGTGTGAGTCTCGAGGGTGCCGAACAGGTCGCGTTTACTGACGCCGACGGTATTTTCCGCCTCGATAATATCCCGGCTGGCGACGTCCGGCTTCGCATTTTCTACACCGGCTATCTTCCTCAGTTCGAGATGATCTCCGTTGTTGCAGGTCAAACTACCCGGCGAGATATCAATCTTGGCGCGGGCGCGGCGTCTGCTTCAGGTGCAGCCGCCCCAGTCATCAAACTCGATGCCTTCACGGTAAGCGAATCCCGCGAAATGGAAGCTTCCGCGATAGCGATCAACGAGCAACGCTTCGCCTCCAATATCAAGCAGGTGGTCTCCACCGACGAATTCGGGGCCATCGCCGAAGGCAATGTTGGCGAATTCCTGCGCTTCCTCCCGGGCCTGATCATCGACTACAACGGGGTGGATGCTCGATCGGTTTCCATTGATGGTGCTCCCGAACAAAACACGCCGGTAACCCTCGCCGGAGTCAATCTGCCAGCCTCGAACCGGACTGGCCGCCAGGTCGAGGTCGCCATGTTCAACCTCAACAATATCTCCCGCATCGAGGTTTCGCTCTCCCCGACTCCAGACTCCCCCGGCTCCGCGCTCGCTGGATCCATCAACCTCGTGCCACGCAGTTCATTCGAGCGCACCCGGCCGCTCCTCAATGTCAGTGGCTTTGCCACCATGCGGGACAACCTGCTCACGCTCGGCAAGCAACCCTATCAATATGGCAACTACTCCAGAGTCATCAAACCGGGCTTTGACGTATCCTGGTTGGTGCCAGTCAACAGTCGGTTCGGTTTCTCCGTGGCCTTGGGACAGTCGACGAAGTTCACCGCCCAGACTGGCAACACCAATACCTGGCGTGGGCTGTCTGCTGCCACCAACGGTGCCGCTTTCCCGCACACGACACCGGAAAATGCCTACCTTTCAGCCTATCAAGTCAGGGTGGCTCCGAGCGTCATCACTCGCAGTTCCTTCGGACTCACGCTCGACTTCAAGCTTTCTGACCGCGATCGACTATCCTACGCCTTCCAGTTCGCCGGGTACGACAGCTGGACGGGCAACCGCAATCTGCAATTCAATCCAACCCGGATTGTCGCGGGCTCGTTCAGTCCCACCACCGTGCAAGGCGCCGCAGGTGCGGGCAATATCACGGCTACCAGCGCAACCGGGCGCCTGCGCGAAACACGGACCCACATGTCTACCCTCAACTGGCGCCATGACGGCCCTGTATGGAAACTGGACGCCGGTGTGGGCCGCGCCTACACCGAGGACGCGCTTCGCAGCATGGACAAAGGAATGTTCCAGACGATTGTCGCGCGAGTCCAGAACGTGACGATTGGCTTCGATCAGGTCACAGATGAACGGCCCGGCACAATAACTGTCATTAACAATGCCACAAAAGCGGCTGTGAATCCTTATGTCCTCGACGACTATTCCCTGATTTCCGTCGCTGACACCCCGCTTCGATCTTCCGATATCAATTTCACCGCGTTCACCAATGTCAGACGCGATTTCGATTGGAATGTACCCGTCTCGCTGCGCGCGGGTCTGGACTTCCGCCAGACCATTCGGGAATACCGCACCGGCACACTGACGTGGAACTACAGTGGAGCCAGTGTTCGCGGCAGCGCGGTGCCCTTCGTCGAGACGACCTCGCTTGTGCGCGAGACTCCCTACGGTTTTCCAGCCATCCAGTTCGTCGACTACAAGAGCACTTACAACTACTTCAAGGACAACCCGGGCCAATTCACGCTCAACGAGAACAACGCCTATCGCTCCTTTGTCGAAGGCTCCAAACACGCGCGGGAGGCTGTGTCCTCCGCCTACGTGCGTGCGGATGTCTCCCTTCTTGATCGCCGTCTAAACATCGTTGGTGGGGTCCGATTTGAGCAGACCAATGTCAAGGCGGAGGGGCCTCTCACCGACTTGTCCCGCAACGTTCAACGCGATGCCGCAGGGAAGCCGATCCTCAATGCCGCGGGAAATCCCGTGCCAATCACAACAGATCCTCTGGCCATCTCAAAGCTCACGTTGCTCGAGCGCGCAGCCCATTCCAGCAAGGAGTACCTGCGCATGTTCCCGAGCGTCAATGCCAGCTACAATCTGCGCGAGAACCTGATCGCCCGCGCGGCGTTTTCCACATCGATCGGACGCCCTGATTTCGACCAATATGCTGGTGGTATTTCGCTCCCCAATACCGACAACGTCCCCAGTTCCAACAATACGATCCAGGTCAACAATGCCGGCATCAAGCCGTGGATGGCGACCTCCTACCGCATCCGTCTCGAATACTATTTCAAAGGCGTGGGACAACTCTCCGTCGGAGCCTATCGCCGTGACTACGAGAACTTCTTCGGAGAGACGATCATTCCTTCAACCCCGGAATTGCTGGCGCTCTATTCCCTCGATCCCGCCACCTACGGTGAATACGACGTGAGCACCCAGTACAACATACCCGGATCGGTGCGGACCACGGGATGGGAGCTCAATTACAAGCAGTCCCTCACCTTCCTTCCGAATTGGGCACGCGGTGTGCAGGTCTTTGGGAACATCAGCTTCCGCAAGGTGCAAACCCCGGAAATGATCACACGCGGCTTCTATGATATCCCACACAGCGGCTCCTGGGGCGTGAGCCTCACGCGTCCGCGTTTCAATGTACGCGCCAACATCAATTTCCGGGCGATGCAGCGGACCGGAAGAGTGACCGGTACAGGCATCGCGGAGAACACCTTCAACTACGTGCCTTCCCGCACGACAATCGATCTCCTGGGCGAGTACCGGCTGAACAAGAACTTCTCCCTCTTCACAAGCCTGCGCGACATTGAGGACACTCCCGACATGGGCATTACGATCAGCCCCAACGCCCCGTCACAGGTGCGGTCGATCTTGAAATTCGGCTCTCTCTGGACCGTTGGCGTCAAGGGCACGTTCTAGA
>CAUJJL010000017.1 GCA_963205455.1 Verrucomicrobiota bacterium | reverse complement strand
CAAACGCCCGCACGGGCGATGCCGTGCGGGCGTTTGTAAACAGGCTCGTCGATGGAGCCTGGCAATGGATTTTCCGGGCAACTACTTGCGCTGCGCCTCGTCGAGAATGTCGCCGAGGTTCATCATGTCGTTGCCGGTGTTCTGGCGATTGAGGGCATCGTAGGTCGCCGTCTCCGCAGCGAGCTGCTCGGAGGAGTAGTTCGCTGCCTTGATCGAGAGGCCGAGTCGGCGCTCATCGCGATCAATCTTGATGACGCGCGCGGTGACGACCTGGTCGGGCTTGAGGACGTCCTTCACCTTCTCGATCCGCTCTTCGCTGATTTGGGAAATGTGGACGAGTCCGTCGATATTGTCCTTGAGTTCAACAAAGGCGCCGAAGGAGGTGATCTTCGTGACCTTGCCCTGTACGACATCGCCGATCTTGAAGAACGAATCGATGTCCGTCCACGGATCGACCGCAATCTGCTTCATACCAAGGCTGATGCGCTGCTGCGAGGGATCGACATCGAGAACGATGGCGTCCACTTCGTCGCCCTTCTTCAGCATTTCAGTCGGGTGATTGACCTTGCGCGTCCACGACATGTCGGAAACGTGCACCATGCCGTCGATGCCTTCCTCGAGTTCGATGAACGCACCGTAGGTCGTCATGTTGCGCACCTTGCCGCGAACGCGGGCGCCGATCGGGTAGTTGTGGCGGACCATGTCCCACGGATTGGGCTCCAGCTGGCGCAGGCCGAGCGAGATCTTCTGGTCGTCCTTCTGGATGCCGAGGACAACCGCATCGAGTTCCTGGCCCACCTTGAGCATTTCCGAAGGCTTGTTGATTCGCTTCGTCCAGGACATCTCGGTGATGTGCACGAGGCCTTCCACACCGGGCTCGATCTCGATGAACGCGCCATAGGGAACCAGGTTGACCACCTTGCCGTGGACCTTGGCTCCGACCGGATACTTGTGCTCGATCTCGTCCCAGGGGTTCTTGGTGGTCTGCTTCAGGCCGAGTGAGACGCGTTCCTTCTCGCGGTTCACTTCGATGATCATGACCTGGACCTCCTCGCCCTGCTTCACCATCTCCGAAGGATGGGCGATGCGGCCCCAGCTCATGTCCGTGATGTGCAGCAGGCCGTCCATGCCGTCGAGGTCGATGAATGCGCCGAAATCGGTGATATTCTTGACCACGCCCTTGCGGACCTGGCCTGGCTCGATGGAATCGAGCAGCGCGCGGCGCTTGCTCGACCGCTGCTCTTCGATGAGCTCGCGGCGGGAAAGAACGATGTTCTTCCGGTCGAGATTGATCTTGAGAACCTTGAAGTCGTAGGTCTGCCCCACGTATTGATCGAGATTCTTGGGCGGCTGCACGTCGATATGCGAAGCCGGCAGGAACGAATCGACACCGATGTTGACGATGAGACCGCCCTTGACCTTCGCGCGCACGCGACCCGAGGCGATTGATCCCTCCGGAAACCGGGTGAGGATATTGTCCCAATTCTTCTTCTGCTCGGCCTTGTCGTACGAAACGACAGGATTGCCCGTCTTGTCCTCGAGCTTCTCGAGGTAGACGTCGATCGTTGAACCGATCTGAAGTTCGCCGAGGTCAACGAACTCGCTTGCCGGAATCACTGCCTCCGCTTTCGCGCCGATGTCGACGATCACTTCATTCTGGCGAATTTCCGTGATTACTCCTGGGACGATGGCCCCCTCCTTGAGGAGACCGAGGGAGGTTTGAGCCAAAAGCTCTTCCATTACTGAACTCATGTGCAAAAACGACGGGATGCCGCTGTTCCAGGACTACATCTCATCGCGGGGCTCCGAAGAGCCGTGGGTTGAAGGTTGATTTGACTTAAAGGGCCAACGGGAACCGTGCGGCAACGTCAGCCCGACCAAGAACAATGCCGCGAGGTGTCAGAATCGCGGGCGAAGCTGCACCATCGCAAGACCATTCTCCCCAAATTGAGGCCACTCGGAGAAACCCAACCCAGCCAGCGCAAGTCAACTGCCCTAGACGCCCCATTCCACCCTACGGCGAGGGCGGCTTTGGCAAATTCCCGGCAATGCGTCCAAAAAGCACATCGTACAGGGACGTGTTCTTAACTGCGTTCTCCGTCGCCTGCCCCCGCCCTTTGTTGAAGTCATTCTCGAGCATCTGGGTGAACAGCGCCGCAACTTCGCAGCCTTCGGCAACAGGTGATATCCGCACTTGAAGACGTAGCTGCTGGGTCGTTTTCAGGGTCTCACCCGTGGATAGTGCATTGAACGCCTCGATTACACCCTGGGCAGCGCCCGAGCGGGTGATCTTGTAACCCATGCCAGCGACAGAGGCCCGCGCTGCCTCAAAGACGTCGCGCTGCGTCCCTGCAAAAACGCGAGTCTGGAAAACAGGCCCGTGTATTTTTTCGCGGACGCCCGCGCTGAGGTCAGAGCGCACGGATTCACATCCGGTCATCACAAGACAAAGGAGGAGTGCACAGGCGGGCAGAAGGTAGGTTTTCACGGGAGGTCTTCGGATTCTCAGGCAGGTTGCTGTTGGGAAATGCAGTGAAGGGTCCCAAGTCCCCACACCAAGTCGAGGCAATCGATGCCGACGATTTCGCGTCCGGGAAAACAGGTCCCCAAAACCTCGGCCGCCTGCGCATCCCGTCTCGGTTGCTGAAATGTGGGCATCAGGACCGCGTCATTGATCACCAGAAAATTCGCATAACTCGCCGGCAAACGCTGGCCCTCGCAATACGCGGGCTTTGGCATCGGCAGCCCGACAATCCGGAATTTTCTGCCCTTGGGAGTTCGGAGCGAATCCAGGCGTTCCGAGTTTTCGACCAGGATGCGGTGATTCGCATCGCGGGTATTGGGCTCGACCACGGTCACGATCCCGTCCTCGGAAAAAAAGCGGCTGATATCGTCGATATGTCCATCCGTATCATCGCCAACAATGCCATCTCCCAGCCAGAGAATTGTCTTCACACCAAGGTAGTCCCTCAGGTTCTGTTCAATCTGTTCCTTCGTAAGATCAGGATTCCGATTCGGATTCAGCAGGCAGGCTTCGGTGGTGAGGAGAAGCCCTTTTCCGTTCACGTCGATCGATCCACCTTCCAACACCATGTTCTTTTCGAAGCGGCGCATCCCAAGCGCACGCGCGATGCGCGGCGGGATCAGGTTGTCCTTCCTGTACGGAGGATACTTGTCTCCCCACGCATTGTATTTCCAGTCGGTGATTGCGACCTCTCCCGTGCGGTCGTTCCTGACAAAAATCGGACCGTGATCGCGGCACCAGGAATCATCCGTCGGATGATTGTAGAATGTCACCCTGCTCATATCCGCACCCGCTTTCTCGATCAAGGATCGCGCGCGTTTGCGGAGCGGTGACGCAAGATTGATGCGCACATTCTCAAACCGGCTGATCTGGGCAACGATGCCGGCAAACACGGAAGGAATCCGCCGGAAATGCCCGGGCCAGGTCGAGTACTTGTGCGGCCAGGAGAGCCAGACCCCATCCTGCGGTTCCCATTCCGCAGGCATGCGAAAACCCAATTGGGCGGGGATTGGATCGCCCGGGTTCACGTTGATGGCGGGCTTGGTTGCGACGGGACGACGGGACATGAAAACGGATTTTCGCGCAGCAGATAGAGAATCCATCCGTCAATCGATGAACCGCTTCGTCAAATCGCCGTAGGCATCGATGCGCCGGTCACGGAGAAACGGCCAGTGCGTGCGCGTCACGTCCACCTTGCCCAGGTCCACGTCCGCCATGAGGACTTCCTCCCTGTCGATCGACGCCTTGGCCAGGATCTGACCGCTTGTCCCGGCGATAAAACTCTGCCCCCAAAATTCGAGTCCGGGTCCGCCGATCGGAGTTTCAAGCCCGACACGATTGACAGAGGCCACGAAACAACCGTTGGCAACCGCATGGGAACGCTGGATCGTTTCCCAGGCGCCGTGCTGATTGACGCCGTACTCAGCCTTCTCTCCGGGATGCCAGCCGATCGCGGTGGGATAAAAGAGAATCTCCGCACCCTGAAGCGAAGTGAGGCGCGCTCCCTCGGGATACCACTGGTCCCAGCAGATCAGGACACCGATCTTTCCGTAACGCGTCTGCCACGCACGGAACCCCGTATCCCCGGGCGTGAAATAGAATTTCTCGTAGAAGAGCGGATCATCCGGAATATGCATCTTCCGGTAGATGCCCAGGATCGCTCCCCCGGCGTCAATGATCACCGCGGTGTTGTGATAGAGTCCCGAGGCTCGCCGCTCGAACAGCGAAGCGATGATGACGACATTGTACTTCTTCGCAATTTTCTGGAAAGCCGCGGTACTGGGTCCAGGGATCGCCTCGGCGAGCTGAAAGTTGGCGTGATCCTCGCTCTGACAGAAATACTGAGAACGAAAAAGCTCCTGGGTGCAGATGATCTTCGCACCGCGCTTGGCTGCCGCCTCCGCAAGGGACAGCGCCTTCTTGAGATTCTCCGCGGGTTTTGCCGAGCAGGAATGTTGGAGAAGACCGAGAGTGACGGTGGCCATGGCAGAAAGGATTGCGATGAAGCACTGGCGCCGGAAGGCGCGTGGGCCTCAAGCTCGTCAATATACGACTTTGTTCAAGGGATATTCCACGATGCCCTCGGCGCCGAGGGCCTTGAGCTGCGGGATGATTTCCCGGGCGACACTTTCGTCGATGATCGTCTCCAGGGCCACCCAGTCGGGATGACTGAGCGGGGAGACCGTGGGATTGCGAAGCGCCGGGATGGTCTTCGTAATAGCATCCAGCGCCGTGCGGGGTGCATTCATCTTCAGCCCCACCTTCGTCTCGGCTTCGAGCGCTCCCCGAAGCAGCAGCGCAATCACCTCAATCTTCTTTCGCTTCACCGGATCTGCCCAGCTTGCCTTGTTGGCGATCAGCTTCGTATTGGTCTCCATCAGCGTTGACACAATGCGCAGCTTGTTGGCCCGCAGCGACGAGCCGGTCTCGGTGATGTCAACAATCGCATCCACGAGGTCAGGCACCTTCACCTCAGTCGCCCCCCATGAGAACTCCACATGAATGGGAATGTTCAGGTCGGCAAAATAGCGCTTGGTCGTGTTGACCAGTTCGGTGGCCACGCGCTTGCCAGCCAGGTCGGCGGGAGACTTTACGGGCGAGGCTTCAGGGACACAGAGCACCCAGCGCGATTTCTGGACCGATGCACGGCTGTAGACGAGGTCGCAGACTTCGATGACATCCGACTTGTTTTCCTGGATCCAATCATAGCCCGTGAGCCCGCAATCGAAAAACCCGTGCTCCACGTACCGGCTCACCTCCTGGGCCCGGATGAACCGGCCATCGAGTTCCGGATCGTCTATCGACGGCTTGTAGGATCGGGAACTCGTCGTGATTTTCCAGCCTGCCTTCGCAAACAGATTCTTTGTGGACTCCTCCAGGCTGCCCTTCGGCAGGCCCAGCATCAATAGTGGTAAACGGGCGGACATCGCGCCAGAGCAAGGAACGCCAATTTTATGCGCAAGTCTATTCGTTGTGCAACTTTCTCCC
>CAUJJL010000016.1 GCA_963205455.1 Verrucomicrobiota bacterium | reverse complement strand
GTGGAAGAAATATGGCCGTACCCTTGGTCGCCACACGTTCTTCACCGACGATCGGCTGCGAGGCCAGTATGGTTTAGCGATACTGCCCTGCTATGCGTCCAGAAACCGATAGCCAAGCGGTGAACGACTTCGGAAAGCTGTATGCGCTAAATCCGCATGCACAGTTTGATGAGGGGCGGGGAGTTGATCAGCGCCTACGCGTTGATCGGCTCCCTGCCTACTCTACTAGAAGTAGGGATCAGGAAAGAAGAGATGGGAAGGCCACTGAGAATTGAGTACGCGGGAGGGCGGTATCATGTGATCAATAGGGGGAACTATCGGAGGAACTTGTTTGGGGAGGAGGGGGGAGCGGAAGCGTTTGAGAGGGTATTGGGGGAGGCGGCAGAGAGGTATGGGTGGCGGGTGCACGCGTACGTGGTGATGAGAAACCACTTTCACCTGGCAATCGAACTGACGGAGCCGAATCTGAGCGTGGGGATGAAATGGCTGCAGGGAACGTGGGTGCGCAGAAACAACCGGTTCAGAAAGTTGGTGGGAAGGCCGTTCCAGGATCGGTTCAAGGCGCTGGTCGTGGAGCATGGCGCAGCGTTCAGTGGAGTTTGCGATTACATTCACCTCAATCCCGTGAGGGCGCATGCGGTGAAGGCAGAAGCGATGCTCGAATATCCGTGGTCAAGCTTGCCGAAGTGGACCAGGAAGGATCGACCGAAATGGCTTGATCCTCGCACGGCGTTGGGAGAGCGCGGAGGACTTCCAGACAGTGCTCAAGGATGGAAGAAGTACTATGCCGCGCTTGCGCTCGCTGCCGAAGAAGTCACGCAGGTAAAGCGACGGACGGCAGGAAGCATGAGCCGAGGCTGGTGTCTGGGAAGCGCCGGGTTCCGGGCGGCGATGAAAGATCGTATGAAGCGGAAGGGGCAGGAGCTGGAATGGGGGCGCAAGGCGGGGCTGGAACTGGAGGACACCAGAAGGGAACTCGAAGAGGCGTGGGAGGATCGATTGCAACGCCTGGCCAAGGTCGCCAAGATATCGTTGGATCGTCTTCCAGAGAAAAAGTCGGACCCGGGTAAGGCGTTGCTGGCCGCAGCGATGAAACGAAGCAGCGCGGTGAGCAATGCATGGCTGGCGCAGCGTCTGAAAATGGGAAAACCCGCGTCGGCAAGCCAGTTCGCCCGGCGGTTTCTGATCGACAATGCAGGATCAGAACGCGTCGATAGGTTATTGTCAAAAATCAAGAACTGACGTCTTATGCATCAGGTTTCGAACCTGAAAAATCGTGAACGCGACTGACACTGATCGTTGATGTTGGTATTCACGCTCCAACCTCGCACTTGGTACGCGATGGAATACATTTTTCCGTCGGCAGAGCGGCACTTGTCGCCGATCTGGGTCCAGGAAATTACGCCCCTGAAAACCGGAGTCGGCATGCTCAGGCTGCATTTCTACCATGCCAACTACTCCGAAGGCGTGCGGGACAAGAGCTACGATCTTCAAATCGTGCATCGGTTCAAAGGGCATCTCGTCGCCCTGCGACGAGAGAGCGAAGACGGTGTTCACGCCACTGTGCTTCTGCAGCCCATGACGCGAGAGTGGTTCGTCCAACACTTTCCGGGCATTCGGCTTCGCGACGCGTCGGACGCAACCTTCGCCACCGAACTGGATCGCGTGACGGAACGGATTCCGAGCTGAGTTCTAGGAAACGTTTTTCACCTCAGCCGAGTCTGCTCTTCTTCCGCCGTCTTGAATGGTTGCTTAAAGCTGTCAGCCCCTACGTGAGGAAGAGTTATCCTATGCCCGACATCAAACCCACCGTCCTCATCCTCTGCACGGGAAATTCCTGCCGCAGTCATCTTGCCGAAGGCATCCTGAGGGCCGTTGCCGGAGACATCCTCAATGTGGTCAGCGCCGGCTCGTCACCCGCAGGCTACGTGCATCCGCTGGCGATTCAGGTGATGCGGGAAATCCAGATCGATATTTCCAGCCACACGTCCAAACACGTGAATGAGTGCATGTCCCATCCGGTGGAAACCGTCATCACCGTATGCGATCACGCTGATCAATCCTGTCCCCATCTGCCGGGGCAGATGAATCGGCATCATTGGCCGTTCGATGATCCCGCCCGCGCACAGGGCACCGACGAGGAGAAACTCGCCGTGTTCCGTCGCATCCGGGACGAAATCCGCCGCACCTTCACGGCCTACGCCGATGGTCGACGCGACCAGTTGAAAACCCAGCGTGCCTCATCCGACTGACACCCGGACCGTGAGAGATCCCAGTGGCTGCGCAACCGCCGATTGGGACGAAGTCGGACTGAAAATTACGGTGACTTTTCGGTGCTCCTGCCCTGACGCCTGTCGGGTCCATGAACCAGGATGGCGGGCCTTGTGATCGGAACTATCTTACTGCCCGTGCGTTGGCCTTTGTTCAGGAGAGCAGTCATGTTCAATGCGACTCGGGCACATGCTGAACCTTGGCTGCTAGTCGGACACGTCTGCGTGCTGCCTGCGAATGTCATCCAGGGATTGTTCGACGGCGGCACGCACGCGCGGAGTCGGGATGCGTCTCAGCCATTGCTTGATTTCACTCCAGCGCAGGCCCTTCAAATTGGTCTCGGGCAGATTTCCGCTGACGCGGCTTCGGTTCATTGCGGCGAGATAGGCGAGATCGAATACTGCCTTTTCGGGAGAAGCGACGAACCCATCGGCCTGCGCATCAAATGCAAAGCCGCCGAATAACTCCGGCCTGATTCGATGCAGGGCAACGCTGCCGCCCGGCATCTTGACTTCACCGGGACGTCCCAGCGTTATGGCAAATTGACTCTGCGGCAGTTGCTGAATCCTTCCGTGCAAGCGCAGCGCCGATGCACCGGAAAGGTACGCGACGTAAGGATCGGCTGCCGAGGTTACGAGATTGCCGGGCTTCGCGGATGCACCTCCGATCAGCCAGGAGCCCTTCTTCAGCGGCGTGCTCAATCCTTCGGATGCCAGCCGTCGCAACGCCATCGAAGCTGCGGGAATGCTGACTCCGGCGAGTTGTGCTGCCATGCGAGTCGTTACCCGCCGGTGGTCGGCCAGCTTTTGATAGAAACCCAAAGTGGTCATGGGGTGAAGGGGAGGAGCGCCGCCATGAGATCGTGCCTTACCTTCTCCACAATCGCCTTCCACGCCTCTGGCGCAGTGTAGTGGGATGCCAGATCGGCCGGAAGAAAGGGCACGACCTGGTCATGAAACATGGAAAAGCCGATCAGGCTGAGTTGCTCTATGGCCTGCTCCAGCAACTTCGGCGGCACGTCTCGAGCTGCCGCGGCGTGTGGCGACAGATGATGGAGATCGAAAACATCCCGTGCCTGTACTTGGGTCCGTGCCGCCAATGCGTTGATCTTTTGCCTGTAGGCCGCCGGAGCGGTGTAGTGGGTAAACACGAAGGGAATCACGTGCTGTGCTGCGAGCAGTGAAGCTGAAGGCGGTGTGCTCACGCAGTCTTGAAAGTGCTCATTTTTCCGACGGGAAAACTCGAGGCGGGTCGGCAGCGGATATCCGTCGTATAGGACATGAAATTCCCATCGCTGTGTGGTCTCGGTCTGCCTGGCTGGTTTGATTTCACTCAGCGTGATCCCGACCGTCGCGAGTTCTATAAGCAGAGGACGGCCCATTTTTGAGGCAAGCGCACTTTGACGCTTCAATTTTTCCGCAAACTCACTTCGCGGTCGCTGAAAAATTAAAAGCCCGCAACTCGCTAGAGTTGCGGGCTTTTAGAAACTGGCGTCCCCACGGGGATTCGAACCCCGGTCTCCACCGATGCCGTTTTCCTGGAATGACTTACGTTAGTAGGAAATGACTTATGAAATCGGCGTCACTCACAAAACTCCGCGTCATTCTTACTGTCATTCTTACCTATGGCCTCCCTTTGGAAACACCCGAAAAGCCAGTTCTGGACCGCGTGCTTCACTGACGACAACGGGCGTCAGCTCAAACGCTCCACGAAACTTACCGACCGCAACAAGGCCACGCTCATGGCCCAGAAATTCGAGGCGGCCTACCGCATGAAGCTCACCGAGGCTCAGGCGCGCAAGGTCGTCTCCGACATCTTCGAGCAGATCCACGGTGAGCAGCTCTACCATGCCACGGTCCGGAAATTCCTCACCGATTGGATGACCAACAAGAAAAGCGAAACCAGTCCGGGCACCCACAAGCGGTATCAGAACGCCGTGGACAAGCTCCTCGTTTTTCTCGGGGACCGCGCGGATCGGGACATTGCCTACGTCCACAAGCGTGACCTCGCGGCGCTGCGGGATAAGACCGCCGCCGAATTGTCGGTTTCCACGGCCAACACGGACTTGAAGATCCTGCGGGTCGCGTTCCATCAGGCCGTCATCGACGGCCTGCGGCTCGACAATCCGGGCGCGGCCGTGCGCACGCTTGAGGAACGTAAGGCCTCCGACGCCCCCGAGCGCCGTCCGTTTACCGAGAAGGAGCTGAAGACGCTGTTCGCGGTAGCCGAGGGCGAATGGGAAGGCCTCATCCTGGGCGGTCTCTACACCGGACAACGCTTGGGCGACTT